>PUKG01000123.1 GCA_003550445.1 Halobacteroidaceae bacterium | reverse complement strand
CAAAGAGCTGGTTAGGAATGTCAGTGCCCAGGAAATCTCCCAGTTGGAGCAGGCTTTAATTGAAGAGGGTGTTTCTCCCGAAGAAATCCAGGAACTCTGTGATGTCCACGTTGAAGTGTTTAAAGAATCTCTGGAACAGGAAAAAGCCCCGGAAGAGGTACCCGGACACCCTGTTCATACTTTCATGCTGGAAAATCGGGAAATTGAGAAGGTACTGGAAGAATGGAATCTTCTTATTGAAAAAATAAAAGAAGAAGACAAGGAAAAACTTGAAAAACAACTGGAAAAGTTGAGACAAATAGAAAAACACTACCTGAGAAAAGAAAATCAACTATTCCCATTTCTTGAGAAAAAAGGGGTTAAAGGTCCTTCCCAGGTTATGTGGGGGATTCATGATGAGATAAGGGATAAATTAAAGGAAATAAAAAAGGCTTTGGATAAAGACGATTTTTCTTTTGTTGAAAATCTCGGAAAAGAAACCAGTAAACAGATCCTGGATATGATTTATAAAGAAGAAAAAATCCTTTTCCCAATGGCCCTGGAAAAATTAAGCCAACAGGAATGGATTAAGGTTAAAGAAGGAGAGAAAGAGATAGGGTTTTCCTTTATCACTCCCAAAGATAATTGGAAACCGGAAATAGTAGAGGAGGAGGAAAAACCCTTTTCCCAGGAGGCAGTTAAGCTTGATCGAGGATATCTGACTCCTGAACAACTTGATTTAATGATTAAAAACCTGCCCCTGGATATTACTTTTGTTGATGAAAATGATGAGGTTTGTTTTTACTCTGCGAAAGAAAATCGGGTTTTCCCAAGAAGCCCTGGCATAATTGGTAGAAAAGTTCAGGATTGTCATCCTCCCGATAGTGTTGATATTGTGGTAAAAATATTAAAAGAATTTAAGGCAGGAACCAAGGATAGGGCAGATTTCTGGATTAAAATGGGGGGTAAATTTATTTTCATCCAATACTTCCCCTTATTTGATGAGGATAGGAATTACCGGGGAGTTATTGAAGTTACCCAGGAGGTTGACCATATTAGGGAACTTGAGGGAGAAAAAAGATTGCTTGATTGGTAATAAAAAAGAGAGGTTGCTCTGCAACCTCTCTTTACTTGGAAATGTTTTTAACAATCCATTCTTAAGGGAATAGTTCTATTCAATAGAAGAAAATAGATTGTTCAAGGATTCAACCAGAGTGGGATGCGCAAATGGGGTGTCGCGAAGTGTTGTGTATGGAATGTTTCCTAACATTGCAATTTGTACTGCACCCATAATTTCTCCTCCCTGGGATCCGAGCATTGTAAAACCCAAAATCTTATCTGTTTTTTTGTCAATAATAGCTTTCATAAAACCTTCAGTTTCGCCTGTTTGTCTGGCTCGGGCTACTGAGGACATTTGAATTTTTGCTTTGATGAAATTTCTTCCCCGTTTTTTAGCCTCTTTTTCTGTTAGTCCAACCCGGCCGAGCTGGGGGTCAATAAAGATGGTGTATGGAACAAGCCTTCCTTCCAAAGGAAGGTTATTGTTTTCGGCAAGGTTGCTAAAAAGGAAACGAAAATCATCAAAAGAAATATGGGTAAAAGCAGGCCCTCCCTTAACATCGCCAATGGCGTAGATTCCCGGAGAAGTTGTTCCCAACCA
The DNA here is from genome assembly GCA_003550445.1 of Halobacteroidaceae bacterium. Lineage (GTDB taxonomy): Bacteria > Bacillota > Halanaerobiia > B1SED10-174 > B1SED10-174 > T1SED10-26. The sequence goes on along the minus strand of PUKG01000123.1, from coordinate 3,823 downwards.
CTGATCTGTTTTAATAAAACCATTTTTATCTGTTTCAATTCCTGCAGTTTCTAGATTTAGGTTTTTTGTAGAAGGAGTTCTTCCGGCGGCAACCAGGAGGTGAGATCCTGATATGTCTTTCTCTTTTTCCTCAGTTGAGAAGAAAATCTGGATTTTTCCATTTTTATTTTCGGCTTTTTCAACACGAGAATTCAAGAAAATTTCTATTCCTTCTTTTTCCATTAATTCTTTGATTGCCTCTGCAACATCTTCGTCTTCTCTGGGGAGAAGTTGTTCCCTTTTTTGCAGGATAGTTACCTTGCTTCCGAAACGTCTGAACATCTGCCCGAATTCCAATCCAACATATCCTCCACCAATAATAATCAGGTGTTCGGGGACAGATTTTAAATCCATAATATTAAGATTTGTTAAGTAATTAACATCCTTTAAACCCTTTATTTTGGGGATTGCCGGTTCGGTCCCGGTGTTAATTACGATATTTCTTCCAGAAATTTTTATTTCCTTCTCATCAGTTTCGATTGTAACTTCCTTTTTTCCTGAAAAGGAGGCTTTGCCTTTTATTAATTCTAACCTTGGAGTTTTCTCAATTCCTTTTTCAATTCCCCCCCGAGAAGCGTGAACAAGTTCTTCCTTTCGTTTCCAGATCTTTTCCATGTTAACCTTGGGGCTTCCTACTTCTATTCCCAGGTTTTCTGCTTTTTCTATTTGACCTATTGAGTGGGCTGATGCAACCATTGTTTTGGTAGGAGTACATCCATAATTTACACAACTTCCCCCAAGGTTTTCTTTTTCAACCAGGGCTGTTTTCCAGCCCTTATTGGCCAGGGCGAAGGCAAGTGGGGTTCCCCCCTGTCCTGAACCAATTATTATTGCATCATATTTTTTCATGCTTTTTGCCCCCTTACTAGGTATCTTTATCCTTTTTCTGCAAAAAAGCCCATTCACCTTCAACAAAAGGCTACTTATCAGAAAGAGAATGCTCAATTATAAGAAAATGCGAAGTTTTTAGGGGAAAAAAGGATTCAAACCTTTAAAAAACGTATTTCCTTTAGTAAGAGAAATAAGCAAAGGAAATGAGGAGGAGGTTTTTTGAATGAGATTAATCATTGGAAAAGACGAAATTTTTAAAAGGCAGCAGGCAATTAAGGAGGAGACCATAAAAAGAGGAAAGGATGCTTTTTTAAGCTTTTCGGCTGTTTCAATTTTTTACCTTACGGGGTTTCATTTTTTGCCCACAGAAAGGCCTGCAGGATTAGTTATTCCTGTTGAAGGCCCCTCTTTTATTTTTCTTCCCAAACTGGAAATCGAACATGCCCAACTGGCACTGGTTGAAGAGATAATAACCTATCCTGAATACCCGGGGGATGAACACCCCATGGAGATTTTTGCTAAAACTATTAAGGAATGGGGTCTGGAAAAAGGAAAGTTTCTTGCAGAAAGTGTAGGTTATGGGAGTTCCATGGGATACAGAGGACCAACCTTAGAGGATCTCCTACCCGAAATCAGTTTAGAAATTGATCCTGATCCCGTTGAGGAAATGAGGATGATAAAAACCCCAGCGGAAATTGAATTGATTAGAGAGAGTGCCCGCTGGGGAAATCTTGCCCACGCTTTATTACAAGAATATTGTGCTCCGGGCAAAACCGAAAATGAGGTATCCATGAGGGCTTCCCAGGAAGCTACCCTGGCAATGATGAAAACTCTGGGTCCTTCATACAAGCCACTGGGGCAGGCAGGTGCCAGGGCGGGTTTTCGCGGACAAATTGGAAAGAACTCAGCTCTTCCTCATGCGGTAAATATTAATGCGGTGATGGAGGAGGGAGATAATCTTGTTACGGGAGCTGCAGCAGGGGTAGCTGGCTATACGAGTGAACTGGAAAGGACCATGTTTTTGGGAAAACCCTCTCCAGAGCAAAGAAAGTATTATGGGTATATGATGCAAATGATGGAGGCGGCCTTTGATGCTGTTAAACCCGGACGGCCCTGTTCAGAAGTTGATCAAGCAGTTAGAAAGATTTATGATAAATATGATCTCTGGGAAACCTGGCGCCATCATACAGGGCATGCCCTTGGTATTCTTGGGCACGAGGCCCCATTTTTTGATACCGGGGACCAGACTATTATGAAACCAGGGATGGTTTTCAGTATTGAACCGGGTATCTACCTGCCTGGAGTAGGAGGATTCCGTCATTCGGATACATTGGTGGTAACCGATAAAGGAATGGATTTTATAACATATTACCCGAGGGAATTGGAAGATATGATAATACCGGTATAAAAGGAAAGCCCCTCCTGCGGGAGGGGCTTGGATTTTAGAATATTAATATGGATTGTTGGCCCAGGGGAAAACAACGATCTTTTCATGGGCAGAATGAACATAATCTCCTCTGTCCCGGGGATAAGATCTATCGAGAGAGGGACCATTACTATGCCCCCACCAGTTGTACCTGGCATCAATTATATGGTCATAATTCAACTCCAGAAAAATGTAATCCCCAGTTCCAAGAGCAAAGTCATTGCCCTGGAAGTTGTTTCTTCGGATAAAGGGGTCCCTATCTCCGGTTTGGTTAAAACCAGAAATTAGATCATATTTAAAAAAGTAAAGGGCGATGGCATTTTCATCGTTGTTATAACAGTCAAGGAAGGTATTTTCGGTTATCCTTAAACGGGGAGAATGAGTATTTTGGTAATCATTGAATTCAATTCCGCTAAAAGAAGCTTTTTCGATTCTGTTCTGGTGAATTAGAATTTCATTATTTTGATGGTAAACAACCTGTTCTCCGAAATAAATACCAGTATGGATTTCATTAAAGGAGTTTCTTGTAATATTAATTTTTGTCTGCAAGTTACCTCTAAAGTTTATTCCTGTCTCTATTTGAGAAAAAGAATTTCGATCGATGGTTAGCTCCTTTAAAATATCTCCGGGAAAGTAAATGGCTTCCAACCCGTTTTTAAAATTATTCCTATCGATCAGAACTTTTCCGTCAATATTTTTTAAAAAATCTAAACCATAATCAGTTTCAAAATTGTTATTAACAATGTACAGATCTGATTCAACAATCCCATCAAAAGTTACACCTTTTTCCCCTTTGAAAGAGTTATTAATCATCCCCAAATCACCCGCGATTTTGTTTTCAAAAAGGATTCCATTGCCCTGTGGGAAATAATTATCTCTTATGGTCACATCTCTCCCCACAGAGATTGGAAATAGAAGGGCGGGTTCACCTAAGTTTGGAATAAAAGTAAAGCCTTCAAAAGAGGGGGAGGAAGAGTTCAAAACAAAAATAGTTCCAAAGATTCTGGTTTCGTTGGAGCCCCTTAAAGATCTAATATTACCCAATAAGCCCAAAACATCAAGGTCATAAATATAATCTCCAGGCATAAAAACCAAATCCCTATTTTGCCCTTCTTTAAAAGCCTCCTGAGGATGTAAAAGTTTATTGTAAATTGGTCTCCCATCGCTGCCCAAAACTGCGACTCCATCATCAACTTCAAAAATTGCGGTTACAATTTTCCTTTCATTCATTATTACAGTGTGTTCTTCCCTAGTAACCCTATTTCCCCCAGGCAATTCCCAATATTTAAATTCAATTCCATTGGGAATATTTGATCTTACTCTAATACGTACCTGTTCTCCATCATCAAAACGGCTTGCTGTTCGGCGGGAATTATTAATAAAAATATCAACTAACTGTTCATTGTATAGCTCGGAGTAGGGTTCAATTCTAATTTGCAATAAATTTCCCGAAAACAATCCACATCCAGAAAGAGAAAAAAGGACAATAGAAATAATTAATAATAAAAAAAACCTTGATTTGCTCAT
>PUKG01000147.1 GCA_003550445.1 Halobacteroidaceae bacterium | reverse complement strand
CTGAATTAAATTTGCCTTTTGTCTATTTCGCCAGATAACTTAATTTAACCTTCTCTTTTGGGTTTATTCTAGCCTTAATAACCCCTTCCCCAACCTCTACTAATACCTCAATTTTCACTTTTTGGGTGGTAGTTAAAAACATATCTTCTTTCGAGCCCCAAATTAAAAGAAAAATTACCCTTAATACCTTTTCCTTGGCTTGAGAAATTTAATCAATAAAGAAAAAATCCGGAAAAGTTTTTTCCAGAAGACTTTTCCCCTGTCACAGAAAAAAGGTTTTTTTGAAAGGTATTAAAACCTTTCCGGGGAATTAATTATTAGATAATTCCGGAGGGCTAATAATGACAATCCTGGTTTACTTTCTAATATTTATCTCATTTCTTGATACCCATGCTCAAATGCCAATATTGAGTCCCTGGGCTGCTTCTCTTGGAGCAACCCCTTTCATTATTGGCCTTATAATTGGATCATATTCTTTATTTAACATATTGGGAAATCTCTGGGTAGGTGTGCTTATCGATTTCAAGGGGTTTCAAAAACCCCTGACCCTAAGCCTTGTTGGAATTACCATTATTGTCTTTTTCTATTCCCTGCTTTCAAGCCCCTTGCAGATTATTTTCCTTCGCTCCCTGCACGGTCTACTGGGAGGTTTTCTGATTCCTTCAACCCTGGGAGCACTAAATACCCTGGGAAATTCCCCCCGGCGTTTTTCTTTTTACGGGATTTGCATTGGGCTGGCTGCTCTAACTGGACCACTTTTAACAGGATTTTTAGCCGGTTTCTTTAGTTTTCAGGCCGCTTATCTTGGCCTTGCCATAGTCCTTCTTCCCGGAGCCTTAATTTCCTTAAGGCTAAATTTTCCCCAAGGCCAGGAGAAAAACCGAACTTCCCTTTCTCCCGGAGAAAAAATTAGGCTTATCATTTCTCAGCCACTTTTAAGGTCTTCTTTCTTTTTCGCTTTTGCCCTGATGGGAGCAACGGGAACAATGATGCTTTTTCTGCCCCTTCGTTTGGAGGAACTCGGTCTTTCCTCTGCAATTTCCGGGGTTTATTTCGCCCTTTTTGCTTTGAGTACCATAATTACCCTTTCTTTGTGGACCCGGGTTTCTAAAAAGATTACCCATAATATTTCTCTGATAATTTTTGGCCTTTTTGTTTCTCTCTTTTTCATTTCCTTCTTACCCTTCGTCTCGCCCGTAATTTTGGGCTTTTGCGTCTTTGGATATGGTATTGGTTTTGGCCTTGTTTTTCCTGGTTTAATTAAGCTTGTTAATTCCGCCCCTGATCCCCATTTGGGTTCAACTTCTGGGGTCTTCTTTGCTTTTTATTCCACTGGAGTTGTAGGCGTGCCACCCCTTGCCGCTTTTATTTGGGATCTTTCCGGGATTTTTCCCACATTTACTGCAATTTTCCTGGGGATAATCTCCATGGGGATAGCATATAAAAGTATAAAAAAAAGGCCGGATAACGGCCTTTAAACCGCCAACGGCGGCTAATTAAATTATCATGGACTGCAGCCTGCAGCAAAAAGACCAAGCAAGATGATTACTCCAAAAATAAGTAGACCTAGCTTTTTTCCCATTTAACTACCTCCCCTTCACCTTTTTTACATAATTCTATTATTTTTGTCCATTCCCTTTAACCTTTCAGCAGGAAAAATAATATATAAGTCTAATTAAACCATTAAACATAAAATTAAAGGGGGAAAAACCATGCTCAGGGCTCGCGATATTATGACTCAAGATGTAATTACAATAAGTCCCGATACCACCGTGGAAGAAGCGGCTAAGGTTTTGAGTGAAAACCAGATCAGCGGTGTTCCGGTGGTCAAGGATAATCGCCTGGTGGGGATTGTTTCCGAGCGGGATATTATAATGAAGGATAAAAAGCTTTCTTTTCCCGACTACATTAACATTCTGGGTGGGATTATTTACCTGGGAAATTTAAAAAAGTTTGAGGATGAGTTTAAAAAATATCTTTCTGTAACTGTGGAAGGACTCATGACTTCGAACCCCAAAACCGTCGGACCGGATGCAACTGTTGAAGAAATTGCTACACTTATGGTAGAAAAAGAAATAAACCGACTTCCTGTTATTGATGAGGGGCGACTGGTGGGAATTATTACCCGGGCGGACCTGGTTAGAAAAATGGCAAAATAGCTGCTCAATTCGAGCAGCTTTTTCATTTCTCCAGGTCTCGTGATGCTACCATGTTAGCACCTGTACCCAGAATATCTTTTATTATTAACTGCCCTTCTTTAATTGGCGGAGCCATGATAATCCCGGCAAGTTGAAACATAGCTTTTTCCAGCTTTTCCCGGGGTAGGGGTTTATCACTTCTTACCGGTAGCTGGGCGATGGAGCTATTTTTTACCTGCACTGTGGCTGTAAGAATTCGGGAAGGGGAAGTAAATTCCTCCCGGGCATATTCTTCCCCCTGGGCACAGCGGAAATCCCTTATTTCCTTAACTTCTCCACCTTCAATTGAGGCCCTGATCTCGCAACCAACCGGGCAAATTACACAGATTAATTTTTTTTCAACCATTGTTATTCCCCTTCCCCACCTCAACCAATATGTTCTTATCGGGTTTAAACTTTTTTAACATTTCGGGGGAAATTGTAATCTTAATTATCTCTCCGGGTTTTATAAAAGGAAGGGTTTCCCCAAACTTTTCCTCACCTTCCTGGGTGAAAATTATTTTTACCTGCCGCGTGGGCACTTCAGCCCGCATGAAAAATATTAAGGGGTTTTCTTTTTTTATTTCGGAAACATCAATCCTTTGGGGAACTACATACCGTATCCCCCTTCCTGCTTCAACACTTAGCTCTTTCCCCTGTAAATTTCCTTTCCGAAAACGGGCAGCAGCAGTTCCCGCAATCTCGCTTTCCACGGTAACGTCATCTGCAAGGTCATGAACCTGGGTAACATTGCCGCAGGCAAAGATACCCGGTATATTTGTCATCCGATCCTGATTTACCACGGGACCTCCGGTAAGGGGGTCAATTTTTATTCCAGCCTTCCGGGATAATTCATTTTCCGGGATTAATCCAACTGATAAAAGAAGCGTATCACATGGAACAAATCTTTCCGTCCCCGGAAGGGGGCTTTGTTTTTTATCTACTTTTATGGTTTTAACTCCTTCCAATCGATCTTTTCCCAGAACCTCAGTTACAGTTTCCTGTAGGTAAAGGGGAATGGAAAAATCATTCAGGCATTGAACCACATTTCGACTCAAACCATTGGTATAGGGTAAAAGTTCAAAAACTCCTCTAACCTCACACCCTTCAAGTTTCATCCTTCTGGCCATAATTAAACCAATATCTCCTGAGCCCAAAACAACCACCTTTTTCCCAGGCAAAAATCCTTCTATATTCGTAAAGCGCTGGGCAGTTCCCGCCGTTAATATTCCCGCTGGACGGGTTCCATAAATTTGAATTGCATCCCTTGTTCTTTCCCGACAGCCCATGGCCAGGACAACACTTTTTGCCCGGAATAGCTGCAGGCCGAAATGCCTGCTGGAGGTTATTACCTCCCGGGAGGGATTAACTGCTAGGACCATGGTATCGGTTTGAATTTCCACATCGCTCCGGGAGGCTTTGCGAATAAAGCGCCCCGCATATTCGGGTCCCGTTAACTCCTGGGAAAAGTACTGCAGACCAAAACCATTGTGGATACACTGGTTAAGAATCCCTCCCGGTTCAAAATCCCTCTCTATAACTAACACTTCCCGGGCCCCATTTTCTTTTGCTTTTATTGCTGCCCCGAGACCGGCAGGTCCTGCCCCAATTACCAGGACGTCCACATCACTGGTCCGCAATGTTTTCTCCCCCTTTTAATAGCAATTCTTTAGAACGATACTTTAAAATCTGGGTTTCCCCACCTCTTAAACTTGCTTCAAAAGGGGATATTCCGGCAAATTCTTTTAATAATTCTATCAAACGAGGACCACAAAACCCGCTCTGGCACCTTCCTGAAGCTGCCCTGGTCCTCCGCTTGATCCCATCAATTGTAACTGCTCCCAGGGGTGACAAAATTGCATCCCTTATTTCCCCCCTGGTTATTCCTTCACAACGGCAGATTACCTGCCCGTAATCAAGATCTTTTTCCACCAAAGCAGCTCTCTCACCCCAGTTCATCTTTCCGGGGCTTTTTAAAGGGGTTCTTTCCTCCTGAAAATCAGGCTTCCCCTTAAGACCGAGCCCTATATCTTTAAGAATTTCCGCAACAAGTTCCCCGATCCTGGGAGCGGCAGTTAATCCCGGAGATTGGATCCCCACCGCAAGAACAAGGCCCCTGGTTTTTTTTGCGGGGGCTATAATAAAGTCATTATTAGCAACTGCCCTGAGCCCACTAAACATCCTTATTACTGCAGAAGTGTCAATATTGGGAACCAGCTTTCTTGCTCCTTCCAGTACCTCTTTAATTCCCGTTTCGGTAGTTTCGAGGGCATCTCTACCCTCGACCTGCTCGGCATTTGGTCCCACCATTAAATTACCATGAATTGTGGGGGTTACTATTATCCCCTTGGAAACCTCAGTCGGCCTTGGGAAAAGGGTGTGTTTAACTTTAACGGGATATTCTCTGTCATAAACGAGGTACTGACCCCTCCTTGCTTTAAGGGTAATTCCCTCATTTTTTATCTCTTCTCCAAATGTATCTGCTAGCAATCCAGCAGCATTAACCACAAAAGAAACCCGGATAAATCCACGGCTAGTTTCAAGCCCTTCAACCCAGCCTTCTTTGGTTATTATTTTTTTTACCTCGGTACCAAGAAAGAAAACCACGCCATTACTATGAGCGTTTTGCCCCAGGGCAAGGGTAAATTCAAAAGGGCAAATTATTCCCCCTGAAGGGGCAAAAACCGCTCCAAACGAATCTTTATTAATTGCTGGTTCTTTTTCTTTGAGTTCATCTTTGTTTAACCACTTTATCCCTTTAACTCCATTGGCCTTTGCTTCTTCTATGGAATGTAAAAGAGCCTGGTAATCCTCCCTGTTATGTGCTACCACCAGGCTTCCGTTTCGCTGAAAAGGAATATTAAGTTGAGAGACCAACCGGTCAAAAAGGGGATTTGCCTCTAAATTTAACCTGCCTTTTATGGTATTTTTATCCACATTAAACCCGGAATGGATCAAGCCGGTATTGGCCTTGGTGGTTCCTGTTCCCAATTCGGTTTCCTTTTCCAAAACTGCTACCTTTATTTTGTAACGGGAGAGCTCTCGGGCTATGGCACATCCCACAACCCCTCCTCCAATAATTACTACATCGAATTTCTGCATTTTCCATCCCCTTTTCCCCTTTTATTCAGCCCAGTCCCGCGATCTTTTAATTGCTTTTTTCCATCCAGTATAAAGCTGGTTCCTTTCGGACAAATCCATATTGGGCTGGAAAAGTTCGTCTCTTCTCCAGATTCGAGCAATTTCATCTATATCCTTCCAGAAATTCACGGCAAGACCCGCAAGATATGCTGCTCCAAGGGCTGTGGTT
>PUKG01000220.1 GCA_003550445.1 Halobacteroidaceae bacterium | reverse complement strand
TGGAGATTGCCAGGGCTCTTGCAACCAATCCCAAACTCCTTTTACTCGATGAGCCTGCAGCGGGAATGAACCACCAGGAAACTGCCAACCTAATGGAATTCATAAATAAAATCCGGGAAGAATTCAAGCTCACAATCTTTATTATCGAACATCAGATGATGGTGGTCATGGGAATCTGCAAGCGGATTCTTGTCCTTGATTACGGAAAAACCATCGCCGAGGGCACTCCCCGGGAAATCCAGAACAATCCTAAAGTAATCGAGGCTTACCTGGGGGTGAAGGACAGTGCTTGAACTTAAGGATGTTCATGTATATTACGAGGGTATCCACGCCTTAAAGGGGATATCTCTAAAGGTTGAAGAAGCAACAATTGTCACCCTGATTGGGGCAAATGGGGCTGGCAAAAGTACAACCCTAAAGGCCATTTGCAACATGGTTCCCTATGAAGGGACAATTAGTTTAAGGGGACAGGATTTGCGTAACATTAAAACCCATGAAATCGTTCGCCTGGGGATGACTATGGTCCCGGAAGGCAGAAGGATTTTTACCAATTTGAACGTTATGGAAAACCTGCTGTTGGGGGCCTATGCCCGCACTGACACCAAAGGGGTCGATAAAGATCTGGAATGGGTTTTTTCCCTTTTTCCCAGGCTGAAGGAACGCCATAAACAACATGGGGGAACTCTTTCAGGCGGGGAACAGCAAATGCTTGCCCTGGGGCGGGCTTTAATGTCCAAACCCAAACTTCTTCTTATGGATGAACCCTCCCTGGGCCTTGCCCCGCTGCTGGTCCAGGAAATTTTCAGAATGATCCAGGCCATTCACCAGGAAAAAGTAACCATCCTACTGATTGAACAAAACGCCCACATGGCTTTAAAGGTTGCTGACTATGGTTATGTTTTAGAAACAGGAACCGTAGCTATTGAAGGACCCGGCAATGAATTGATTGACAGTCCCAAGGTAAAAGAAGCTTACCTGGGCCGAGAAGTTGAAGTTTAATCCCGGGGGTTGAAAAAGAAAACCCCCAATCCTGGCTCGATGAGAGGGGGGGCTTTGGTCCCTCCTCTCATTTTTTCCCCGGAGGGGGTCACCTGTTTAAGGGGAGGAGTGTAAAATGAAAAAACTGGCTTTAGTTGATCCTGAAGCCGCTAGCCTTGTTGAAGCTGAACTATACAGGCAGAATAAAAATTTGGAACTAATTGCCTCAGAAAATTTTGTCTCCGAAGCTATCCTGGAAGCCCAGGGTTCTATCCTTACCAACAAGTATGCGGAAGGATACCCCGGCAATCGGTATCACGGGGGTTGTGAACAAATTGATAAAATTGAAGATCTGGCAATAAAAAGGGCCTGTGATCTTTTTGGGGCAGAACACGCCAACGTTCAACCTCATTCCGGGGTAAATGCTAACCTTGCCGCATATATGGCCCTACTCAAACCGGGAGAAACCATCCTCGGAATGCTTCTGCAGCACGGGGGCCACCTTTCCCATGGGAGTAAGGCGAGCATAACGGGAAATTACTATAAGGGGATTTTTTATGGTGTCAGCCCTGATACGGAAATGATTGATTATGACGAGGTTGAAGAAATCGCAAAAAAACACCGCCCCCAGCTCATTGTTGCCGGAGGCAGTGCCTATCCCAGGACAATTGATTTTGCCAGGTTTAGAGAAATTGCCGATCTTGTTGGAGCTTTTTTTCTTGTGGACATGGCCCACATCGCAGGGTTAATTGCCGCAGGCATTCACCCGACCCCTATCCCCTATGCCGATGTCGTAACAAGTACAACTACCAAGACAATGCGTGGGGCAAGGGGAGGTTTCATTCTATCAAAAAAAGAGCGGGCAAAGGCAATAGACAAGGCTGTTTTTCCCGGGACCCAGGGTGGACCTATTTTACAGAATGTCCTGGCAAAAGCAGTTACCTTCCGTCTGGCCTCAACTAACACTTTCCGTGAATACCAGGCCCAGGTAAAAACTAATGCCGCATTTCTGGCAGATAGGCTCCAGGAAAAAGGTCTTAGGTTGGTTGCAGGAGGTACCGACAATCACCTGATGTTAGTTGATCTTCGACCTATTGGCCTTACCGGTAAAGAAGGGGAGGAAATCCTGGAAAGCGTTGGAATTACCGTTAACAAAAACCTTATTCCTTTTGATCCAAACCCTCCCGCTGTTACTAGCGGAATCCGAATAGGAACGGCAGCTATTACTTCAAGGGGGATGAAGGAAAGAGAAATTGAGGAGATTTCTGATATCATTTTCGGTTCCCTTACCAAGGATCCTTCCCTGAAAAGGGATATTTTCCGGAAAAAAGTTTATGACCTCTGCCAGGAATTTCCCCTATATCTGGATCCATTCGAATTTGCGTGTATTTAGGATAAATTTTTTCAAATAACTTATTCTTCTTTTTTCTCGGGGGAAAGAAAAAACCTAATAGCTCCAAGGGTAACATGAACCAAAAAATTCTCTCCGTCATCTCCTTTGAAACTCCCATCTTGCCTCTGCAGGGTGGATAAATAATTTCCAGCCCGGTTTATAAATTTTCTTCCGGGATCAATATCCAAAACTGCCCAGGAGTTCAAGAGCCAAACCAGTTGTCCTGCGGGAAGCTTCTCAAGCAAGCCCTGGAAATATTCTATTATTTTCTGGGCTTTTTGAACATAACCATTTCTGGCCAGCAGGGGAACAGCAAGCAAGTTTGCATGTATAAAAGTAGGAAGTAAACCTTCAGGGTTCAAATTTTTCACAAGGAATTCTGTGGCCTTTTGGGCTCCCTTATTGCCGGGACTCAACCTTTCCAGGGAAAACCCACAATTGGAAGTTAAATAAAGAGTTGATTTATATTCCCCCGGCCTTGCCCAGGGTGGAGCGATCTTTTCTAACGAATAATCCTCAACAAAAGAGCCATCCTGTTTCTGCCTTGAAATCAAAAAATCAAAGGCCCTTTTAATTATTCCATTTTCCTCTATCCCCATTTCTTCAAGCTGAGCAAGCTGAAAACATGTCCAATCAAGAGAACTTACTCCACTATGCCCAGGAAGGGACCACCCCCCATCCTCATTCTGGGTTTCCCTTGTTTCCAAAAGGTTTTTTTCTGGGGCAACCTCATCCCGGAGCAGAAAATTTAGCCTTGCTTTTTCAACTGGATTTCCCCTTGCTTCAACAAATTTTATCGCTTTATTAATCAAGCTTTTCGCCTCTCCATTTTTTATCCATGGTCTTTCCATGATTAATCCCCCCGAGGTTATTAAAAACAAGGTAGAAATGGAGGCACCCAATGTTCGATTTTAAGAATTTAACCGCCAAAGAAGAAAATCTTCGTGATGCAGTCCTTGGCAATTTTTTGGACCAAAATCTTCCCTCCTGGGTCCATCCCATCCACATTTCTCTTCTTCGCTATTTTATTTTAACCCTATCCCTGACCTATTACCTATTGTCTAATAAGCTTCCTTTTACCATTCTTCTCCTGGTTGTAGTTTTCTTATTAGTCTCCTTTGATGGTTCTCTGGCCCGGGTAAGAAAAAAAGAAACCAAGTTGGGGGCTTTCCTCGATCATGTAGGAGACTGGATCCTGGGTGTTTTCCTGGGGATTCTTGTCCTTTTAAATCAGCTATTAACTCCAATAATAATAACCTTAATTATAATCCCTCAGTTAATTATTATTGGAATCAGTTTCCTTAAGCAAAACCGTTTATTTAATTTTAACCCTTCAATTTTTTCCCGGATTCAATTTTTCCTGGTAATTTCTTCTTTTTGCTGTCTCCTGCTTTCTGTTGCCTGGGATAAAGTTTTATGGGCTCAAGTTGGATATATTCTTTTATACGGGGAAATCATTCTGGCCTGGCTTCTTGCCTTGAGTAGACTTTTTTAGTTTTCTTTTGGATCCTTTTACCCGGTTTGTTTTATTTTTTGTTCGGAAAAAACGACTCCATTCTTGGTATAACCAAATTTTTGTCTGCCTGGTTCTTTTTCCCCGGGTCTAACCCCGGAAAAGGAAACCAAAATCCTTACATTTCTTCGGCCCAAAAATTGGCAGGAATATCCTCAATTTCCTCAAACCCAAGTTTATGGGCAAGGGCAATGGATGCTTCCCTGTAAGGCCAGGTTGCCCAGTTGGGGACAAGACCTTTCTGAAAACATTCCATAATAAAGGCCGCTGCTACTATACTTGCCAGGCCTTTTCCCTGAAATTTTTCATTTGTTTTAATATCAACCTCGGCTTCCCCTCCTCCAAGGAAAATCGAATAGCAAAAACTGGCAATTTCTTCTCCCTGGAGAAGACAAAAGCCAAAAGCATCCCCCGAAAAATCTGCTATTTCTTTCTTTAATCCTGCTTTCTCTCCAAGCATATTATCCATTTTCTCCAGCCTGAACCCCTGGGGGACTTCTTCCTTTATTTTCCTGTATTTTTCCATTAAATCAGGATTTATAGTTAGTTTGAACTGTTTTCTAGATATCCTGATCCCTTCCTTTTTCTGGAAAATCCTTTCAACCGCTTTCCTTGTCGGTTCAGAATATGAAAATAAAATGATTGCTTTTTCCTCCAGGTCGGACAGCACTTTCCCGAACAGAGTTCGGGAAAGGGTTTTTTCGTCTTGATCAAACAAAACATCCCCCAGGACAAACATGAAGTTAACCCTGGTTACAATTAAAGCAAAATGGGGATTATCCAACTTGTTTACAAACACCCGGCCGGGGTGTTTTTTTTCAATTACCGAAAAAATTAAAGCCCTGTTATTTTTTGCTTCTTCAGCAAGAAATTTTATTTTACCGAATTCATTTCTGGATAATTCTTTCATTAGACCACACCTTTAACTTGTTTTGGAAGACTGGGACGGAAAAGTCTATTCCTTTACAGGGTGGCAGCGGGGACAGAAATATACACTGCCTCCCATATATGATTGTTTTTCAATTTTTTCACCACACTCCGGACAGGGTGTTCCAACAGTATTTTTACTCATCAGAGTTTTATAGCCACCTTTATTGCCAAAAAGATCGACCTCAGTATCCCTCCCCCCCTTTTCTACCATTTCTTCCAGAGTTTTTTTAATAGATTGAAAAAGGTTTTCTTTATCCTTGGAGGATAAAGCTCTTACCTTGGTTTTGGGGTTAACCCCTGCCAGGAAAAGAATATCCTGTAAAACTCCATTCCCCAGACCGGGAATCCTCTGCTCCGTTGCCAGCAAAGCCTTGGCACTAAGGGTCGGTTTATTACCCTGGATTAATTTTTCCCAGTAGGAATAATTAAATGCTTCGGATAAAGGTGATGGTTTCTCCAGGGTAATTAAAAAATACTTGTTATCGATATCGGCATCATTCCTGCAGAAAATCATGGCATACATTTGGACGGTAACAGTTAAAGCAGCCCCATCTTTAAATTCAAGCAAGAGCTGATGTTTTTGCGGCAATTTTTCTCCCTGTTGATGAAAAGAAACTCTTCCACCATCGCCAATTAATAAAGAGGTATTATCACCAGCGCGAACCCGGACAAATCCACCACTTCCTTCAGTTTCTTTAATTTCCTTGCCTTCAAGCAAAGAAGGGTATTTTTCAGGTTCTGTAAAAAAAG
>PUKG01000167.1 GCA_003550445.1 Halobacteroidaceae bacterium | reverse complement strand
CCAATATATTTGGTGGCACTGTGAATTACAATATCAATTCCCATTTCCAGAGGTCTTTGAAAGTAGGGGGTCATGAAGGTGTTATCAAATACCGTCTTGAGATTTTTCTCTTTAGCAATTATTACAGCTTTTTCGATGTCAACCAGACCCATTGTTGGGTTAGCAGGAGATTCCAGGTAAAGCATTTTGGTTTCCGGTCGAATTGCATTTTCAATTTCTTCAGGTTTAGAGGTATCAACAAAAGAAACCTTTATCCCATAGCGGGGAAACAATTCTTTAAAAAGTGAATGGGTGCAGCCATAAACTGCTTCCGAAGAAACTACATGATCTCCCTGTTGTAAGAAAGCCATGGTTGCGCTGGTAACTGCAGCCATACCAGAAGCTGTTGCAATTGCTGCATCTCCTCCTTCAAGATCTGCCATCTTTACCTCAAGGGCAGTCTGGGTTGGGTTTCCCAGGCGGGTATAAATATAACCTTCCTCTTCCCCAGCAAACCGACGGGCCCCCTGATCAACATCATCAAAAACAAAGGTTGCAGTTTGATAAATTGGCATTCGTAATGCACCGGTTACAGGACAGGGTTTTTCCCCTGAATGAACCAGCCTCGTGTTAATCCCAAGTTTTTTCATTTTTTCCCTCCTCTGATAAATAGATCAAATATTATTTTTTGTTTACTCCCGGAAAAAAGAAAAATCTCCTAAATTAATATTTTTGTTTCAGCTTTCTTAATAAAATATTTCTTCTTTCCCAAGCAAAAACCTTTCTCCAAATTTACGCTTACCTGACTGAATTATGTTAAAATCAAAACCCAAAAATTTTTTCAAAAAACCTTTAAACATTAAAACAACCCCAGGTGGGGTTGCAAAAGAAGATTAATTATTTGAAGATTAACCCTGGTTTTCATCAACAAGGACTTTCTGTCCTTTTTTAAAATAATCGTACCCCGAATAAATGGTAATTGCCACAGCCATCCAGATTAAAATCTGGTGGATCTGAAAGGGGAACCTTATTATCTGGGGATGAATCATTACCGAGATAATTGCCGAAATCTGGAGGACCGTTTTAGCCTTTCCAAGTTTGCTTGCAGAAATAACAGTGCCCTCTGCGGCAGCCAGAACCCGGAGTCCCATTACCGCAAACTCCCTTCCGATTATCAGCAAAACAGGCCAGGCAGAAATCCTTCCCATATCCACAAAAGCAATGAGGGCTGCGGAAATTAACAACTTATCTGCGAGGGGATCAATCAACTTTCCAAACTTGGTAATTTCCCCCTGGCGCCGAGCAATATACCCATCGAGCCCATCTGTGATGGCAGCAAGGATAAAAATCCCCAGAGCAAAAAATTGGGCATAATAACCGTACTCCCCACGAAATTGAATTAGCAAAAACCCCATCATTATGGGGATCAGTATTATTCTCAACATGGTTAATTTATTGGGTAAATTCATAGCAAACCTCTCCTACAAGCTCATAATCCAGGGCAAGGTTAATCCGAACGGGATAAATTTTCCCCACTTCCAAATCCTTTCCCCCTTCAATAATAACCAGGTTATCTATTTCCGGGGCATCCCATTTTGTCCGGCCATAAGCATAATCCTCGGAAACCTCTTCTATTAATACCTCGAAAATTCCTCCTACCATTTCCTGATTGTGCTCATTGGCAATTTTTTTCTGTAAATCTTCCAGTTCCCTCAATCTTTTTTCTTTTACGGTTTCATGAACCTTCCCCGTAAAATTTACTGCAGGGGTCCCTTTTTCGGGAGAATATTTAAAAATCCCAAGCCTTTCAAATTTCATTTTTCCCATGAAGTTTTTCAGGGCCTGGAAATCTTCCTCTGTCTCTCCTGGAAAACCCACCATTAAAGTTGTTCTGAGGGCAACTCCGGGAATTTTTTCTCGGATCATTTGGAAAAGTGTTTCCAATTTTTTTTCATCCCCATCCCTGTTCATTCCCTTCAATATTTTCGGGCGGATATGTTGAATGGGAATTTCCAGGTAGGGAACAATTTTCTTCTCCTGGGAAATAAAATTAACCAATTCCTCGGAAATCCCCCCTGGTTGGAGGTACATTAAACGGATCCACTGCAAACCTTCAATACTGGCTAACCTATTCAAAAGCTCAACCAGGCGAGATTCACCATAAAGATCCTTTCCATAACGTGTAATATCCTGGGCTACTATAATTAACTCCATAACTCCCCGCCCCACAAGATACCTGGCTTCTTTTTCCAGATCCTCAAGTCGTCTGCTTTGAAAAGAACCTCGAATTGAGGGGATTGCACAATAAGAGCATAAATTATTACAACCCTCAGCAATTTTCAGGTAAGCCACCGGTCCGGAAACATTTCTGTGGGTAAGGGAATAATCTCCCCGGGAAAAAGGAAGGGAATCCGAGATTAATCTTTTTTGGAAATCATTTTCTTTAATTTTTTTAATAAGGCCTTTGAACTCTTCTTCAATTCCTACACCCATAAAAACATCTACTTCAGGAAGTTCTTTGCCCAGTTCTTCTCCGAATCTCTGGCTTAAACAGCCAACAACAATTAGTTTAATATCCCGGTTTTCCTTTAACCGGGCTGCAGCAATAATGGTGTTTATAGATTCCTCCTGAGCGCTTTCAATAAACCCACAGGTATTAATAATTATCAAATCACTTTTTTGTTCTTCTTCCGCCGGTATAAAACCATTTTCCAGCAATATGGTTTCAAGGTACTGCCCATCCACTTCATTTTTTGGGCACCCCAGGTTAACCAGAACATATTTTAACAAAGAATTTCACCCCTTAGTTACTTCCACAAATTAAAATCTTCTCCTTTTTAGGGGAAGGTTAACTGCTAATAGTCTTCTTAACTATATCACTACAGCCATTTAAAATAAAGGGGTTAAAAATTTTTTAGGTATAAAAAGCTAAATTTTTTCTTTTCCCCTATTTCAAAACCTTAACATATGCCCAAATACCAAAAACCAAGAACAGGATTTATGCCCTATATCGAGTTTTTTATCCAAAAATTTTTCTTCTTTATTCAAAAAACCATCACATTTTTTTGTTATAAATATTTATGAAGGAAAACAACAAAAGGGAGGTTCCCCTGATGTTAAGAAAAAGATTTATCCTTATCCTTTTCCTAATTCTTATTCTAGCACTTGGTTCCCTTGCTCTTGCTGGTTGTGGTTCTCCTCCAGATGATGAAGTTGAAGATTTTCAAGAGCAATTAGAAGATTTTGACGAAGAAGATCTGGACGATAGTTTTTTGGATAACGAAAATAATAACGATAACTCCAGTTAATAATTCTTTATTTTATTTTTGCAACTTAGCCCTACTTCCAAGTTTAAAAAATAAGCTACTTCGTTGCAATAATAAGCCCCAACTATTATGATTAGTTGGGGCGTTTTTCTTGCTAATTTAGTTGTTCTTCAATGAAAAAAGGCCCCTTTTTATTAAGGATTTTTAAAGCATCCCCGGGGGGCAAAGCTTATCTAATTGAGCTTCTTCTACAAGGAATCTAAAGGAACCTATATAGATCTCCCTTTTCTTCATAAATCTCTAAAAAAACTTCAACCAATTCCGGATCAAATTGGGTTCCGGCATTCCTTTTTAGTTCCTCTACTGCTTCCCAACTGGATACTGGTTCACGGTAGGGTCTACCGCTTGTCATTACTTCATAAGCATCAACAATAGCAATGATACGAGACAAAAGGGGGATTTCTTTCCCTTTTATTCCGTAAGGATATCCAGATCCATCCCACCATTCATGATGGTATAAAATCAGATTTGCAACGTGAACAAACTCCTCCGTTGCCGAAGCAATTTTAAACCCAGTTATGGGATGTTGTTTTATTTTGTTCCACTCTATTTGGGTTAAGCCACCAGGTTTTTGCAAAATTTCTTCGGGGATCGTCGTTTTTCCCACATCATGGACCATTGCCAGAAGGGACAGTTTTTCAAGTTCGGAATTTGATAGCCCGATCTTTTTTCCTATTGCATTGCCTAAAATTTGCATTCTCCTGGCATGCCCTTCAGTTTCACTGCTATTTTTAGAAAGGGTTTTCAAAAGGGATTTTAATATATCACTCTTTACTTCTCCACTTTCCTGGGCTTTTTGATCATACATCCGATCTTCTGCAATTTTGAATAAACTCGCAAGTTTTTCTCCCTTTTGTTCTTTAATAGCCAGACCCAACGAAAGGGAAATGGGATAACCAGGATTTTCCCGAGAGCAATTTTCTTTTATTCTTTGGCAAATATTTTGCCCTTCTTTTTCACTGGTTTGGGGCAGGAGAATTAAAAATTCATCCCCGCCCCAGCGGGCAATAATATCCTCTTCCCGGCAACTTTTGTTCAATATTTGGGAAATCTTTTGCAGGGCTTTATCCCCTTCTTTGTGGCCACGGGAATCATTAATTAATTTCAAGCCATTTACATCGGCAAGGATCAAGCAGGTTGGGAGCTGCCTTTCGGTATCAAGCCTTTTAAATTCTTCTTCAAAAAACAGGCGATTGTAAAGGCCCGTCAGGCTATCATGAAGGCTCAGATACTTGATTTTTTCTTCCTGGGCTTTGCGGTGGGTAATATCCCGGAAGGCAACAAGGTTTTTAAAATCCCTGCCAATTTGTTTATGGCTCTTAATTACATTAAAAACTCTTTTTTCTCCTTTACCGTCCACTAAAACGACATCAAAGCTTTTTTGTTTTTTGGAAACTTGTTTTTCTTTGTTAACTTTAAAAAAGTTATAAATATTATCTCCAATAAGCTCTTTTCTTTCTTTGTTCAATAACCCTGCTGCAGAACTATTGGCAAAGGAGATAAAACCTCGGTCATCATGGATTATTATCCCTTCATTTATAGTTTCCACAACCTCTTTGTATTCAATCAGCGTTTCATCAAGAGTTTTTTCAAATTCATTTCTTTCGTTTATTTTCTTTTCCAATTCGTGGTTCTGGTAAATAATATGTAATTGAGCCTCAACAAGTTCCTGAAATTGTTTGAAAAGCTCTTCTTCTTTTTTTGGATATGTTCTCGCTTTCGAAGAAAGAGAGCAAATAGTTCCAAAGATTTTCCCATCTGGCCAGGTAAGGGGAAAGCCAAGATAAGAAATCATTCCCAGTTTAATATCGGGGTTTTGTTTCCATTGTTCTTCATTTAAAGCATTTTCTACATATAGCCTTTTCTTTTTTTTCATAACGTATTCACAATATAACCCGGTTAAATCCTCTGTATCCCCTGGTTGGTAGGGGTTCCCCTTTGACTGACTGGCCAGGAAAACCTCTATTTCGGTTGGCCTGGCTCTCATAATCAAGGCAGCTTCAACCTCTAACATCTCTGCAATTATATCCACAATGCGTTGCCATTTCTTAACAATGGATTGGGGGATTTTTATTTCTTTTGTAAGAAGCTTTCCCATCCTTGATTTAGCTGCAGGTTGGTTCCAAAAGTTTTGAACAAAACCCCGCAGCCTTACACCTCCCGCCTTCTGATTTAATTCTAAAAAAGTCCTTATCTTTAGAAAAAGTTTTCTGGAATTTATTATTCACTTTTTTATAGTTTCTTCCTTTCCAAATTTTCGAAACTTTTTCCAAAAGATTTTTTATTTTGTTGTTCGAACATCTTTATCGGTTGAGGAATTAATTTTCTGGCCAAAAAAATACGGTGGGTTTTG
>PUKG01000219.1 GCA_003550445.1 Halobacteroidaceae bacterium | reverse complement strand
CCCCTTACCATTTCGAAACCTACGTCTGGGATAACGGGATGGCTGGTTTTTATGCTCTTCCCCACCAGGGATACAGGGGAGTTGTAAACTTTGAAGGGGTTGGAGAAAAGGAAATCCTCCTAGCCGACCTGGGAGGAAACACCTTTATCAACCCTGCTTTCGGGTATATTCTTGTTGATTTAGATGGAGATGGTCAATTTACAAGTGAAGGGGTTTTTCGACTTTCCCATATTGAAATTAACGGACAGGAATTTAAGGGAAAACTGGATATTGTAAATATGCAGGTGAAAATTGGAGGGAAATAAGAGAAAGCAAAAACTGGTCCTGAAATTCCCGGGCTCGGTTTTCTTTTTCCCCGAAGGAAAAGCCTTCTTTTCAAATCTAAAAAAGGTATAGTTAATAAAAGTTGCAAAAGAACAGACACCTTCCCATTGAGTTCATCTCAGTCCTCTTTTTATATAGTTTTTCTTGCTTCCGTTTTGCTCAGGCCAGAGTAATAAAATTGATAAAAATTTTTCCCTACCCCTCTCTCCATTTTATTCCTTTGGTTACAAATAACAGGCTTACCGTTGCCATGGCAAGCAATATTAAAAGGTCCAAATAATAAGAAGAAACAGGCATTCCTGCAAGGGAAGCCCGGATTGCATTTGCTCCATAAGTTACCGGTTGAATCCTCCCCCACCACTGCAAGATAAGGGGCAAAGATTCAATTGTATAATATACGGGGGCAAGGAAAATAAAAACAAACATTGCCACAAGTGAAATATGGTTAGCCTGCTGTCCGTTTTTTGCGGTTACACCAATCATGGTTCCAATAGAAGCCATGGTAGCAGCGGTAAGGAGAACGGCCAGGAAAAAACCCGGGCCGATATTTATTTTTATACCGAGAATAAACCAGCCCAGGATTCCAACTGCTATAAAACCCGGCAGGCTTAGCATAATATTTGACCCCATCAGGGCTAATACCAGGGAAAGCTTGCTTACGGGAAGGGTAGCATAAAACTCAAAACCCCGGGCTTCTTTCATGTTACCAATATACTGGCCCAGGCTGGTGATACAGGTGTTAACCAATGACACCACTATATTACCTGCCAAAAGCAAATAGGCGTGTTCCTGGGAAGTGGCCCCCGAGGTAAAGAGGATCAGAAAAAGAGTCCCCAGGGGAACCAGTACTGCAACAATTGCCGTAAAAAAACCTAAAAACCTGTATAAAGCAACCTGCATTTTGAAAAGTAATAGGGTATTAAGGAAAAACCTACGCAGCGCCAAGAACTCCACCTCCCAATTTTAAATAAACATCTTCCAGGTTGGCTGTCCCAATTCGGAAATCGTCAATGCAATCCAATCCATTCTTCTCAACCAGGCCTACTGCTTTCTGCAGGGTTCCCCGGGAGGTGAGGACCACAACCCTATTGTTTGCTTCGAACACTTCTCCCACCTCACTCAAGTCCCGGGTAAGGCCAGCAGGCAGACCCCCATTGTGGGGAATGATCTCCAGTCTGAGCCGGTTGTCAACCTTCTGTTTCAATTCTCCCGGACTCCCTATCGCTTTTAATCTTCCATCCTGGATTATGGCCAAACGATCCAAAAGATGCTCGGCTTCAATTACGCTGTGAGTAACAAGTAAAACAGTAACCCCACCTTTTTGGTTTAATTCTCGAACCTTTTCCCAGAGTTTTCGCCTGCGAGCTACATCAAGTGCGGAAGTAGGCTCATCCAGGACTAAAAGCCTTGGTTTGCCAATAAATGCGGCTCCAAAACCGGCTAACTGGCGAAGTCCTCCCGAAAGGTGAAAAATCGCTTTATCGGCGTGTTCTTCTATACCCAGTTCTTCTAAGAGGTTCTGGGTTTGTTTTTTTGCTTCCCCCAGGGATAAGCCCCTGAGCCTTCCGCTATATTCGATAACTTCCCTAATCTTTAAATGCCAGACTGCAAAAATATTTTGTGACATGTAATTAAGATTGCTCCGTACGGAATCAGGGTTTCCAATTACATCTTCTCCCAAGACCCTTAAACTCCCCGATGAGGGTTTAAGTAAACCAACTACCTGCTTTACAAAGGTAGTTTTCCCGGCACCGTTAGGTCCCAGCAGGCCAAAAATCTCCCCTTCCTTTACCTGGAGATTAAGGTCAATATTGGCCCTAACATCATTTTTCTTATAGGTCTTGCTCAAACCAATTGCTTCAATTGCCGTTTGCAAGGCAAATCACTCCTTCACTTATTTTCTTTTTTATTAAGCAAGGAGTGTGCCAGGTCAGAATAGCTATTTTAAAGGCCTGAAAAAACCCGATGGGTAAATTCTTTCCCATCGGGCGAGTAAAAAAGGTTACAATTTTATTCCAGGCCAAGGTTTTTCATTTTGTTATAGAGAGTCTTCCGGGTAATTCCAAGTAATTCCGCTGCTTTGCTTTTGTTCCCCTTGCATTGAGAAAGGGCTTTAAGGATATGCTCCCTTTCGGTTTCCTGTAGCCTTTCCTCCAGAGTGGAGGGTTTTTCCTCTTCCGTTTGCCCCCGGGAATCAGGTGGCATAAAATCAGAGGGCACCAAAAATTCTCCTTTACCCAGGATCACTGCCTGGTTGATGGCATTTTTCAACTGGCGAATATTTCCCGGCCATTTTTGCTGCTTTAACCAATCCAGAGTAGAAGGATCAATCGAGAAATTCTTTTTATATGCTGTATTGTAATCCTCAAGGAACTTGCTAACAAGAAGAGGAATATCTTCTTTCCTTTCTCTCAGGGGAGGCAGCTTTAAATTAATAACTGCCAGGCGATAATAAAGATCCTCCCGGAAACTTCCCCGCTCAATCCCTTTTTCCAGGTTTTCATTTGTTGCTGCTATTACCCGGAAATCCGAACTAATTTCTTTTTCTCCACCCACGGGGAAAAATCTTTTTTCCTGAATTGCCCGTAAAAATTTTGCCTGAACTTCCTGGGGCATGGCTCCAATCTCATCCAGAAAAAGAGTCCCCTGATCTGCAAGTTTCAAGTAACCTTCTCGAGACCCTTCAGCACCGGTAAATGCTCCCTTCAAATGTCCGAAAAGCTCGCTTTCTAAAAGATTAGCCGGTAAGGCTGCACAATTGACTGCAATAAAGTCACCTTTTCGGTTACTTTTTCTGTGGATGGCCCTGGCGGCAAGTTCTTTCCCGGTTCCACTTTCTCCTGTAATCAGGATATCTGCTTGAGTAGGGGCAGCCTGAAGGATAACCTTAAAAACCTCTTCCATGGCAGGGGAGTTCCCCTCCATGCCTTCCATTCTTCCCTTTTCCAAAAGTCTGTTCTTCAGCAAGGTAACCTGATTTTTTAATTCCCACTCCCCCGAAGCTCTATTTACTACATGCACCACTTCATCCAGGTCAAAGGGTTTGGCAAGATAGTGGTATGCTCCCCGGGCCATTGTATCTACTGCAGTCCGGAGATTGCCGTGGGCAGTTAACATTATTATCCTGCAGGTTGGATCTTCAGATAATAATTTATCCAAAACCTGAGTTCCATCCAAACCCGGCATCCTGATATCCAGGAGAACAACCCGGGGGTTGAAATCAACCGCTAGATCAAGCCCTTCTTCTCCATTGGCAGCGGTTTTTACCTCATAACCTTCTTGTTTTAGGGTGTCGGCTAAAACCTGCCGGATGGATTTTTCATCATCAATAATCAAACAATTCGGTTTCATTCATTACCAACCCCTTTAGGCAGGAAAATGCAAAATCTTGCCCCTCCATCAATATTTTCAACGTTTATCTCTCCCCCATGAGCGGAAATTATGCTGTGAACCACTGAAAGGCCAAGTCCCGTTCCCTTCTCCTTACTGGAGTGGAATGGATGCCAGATTCTTTCTAAAAGGTCTGAAGGAATTCCCCCACCAGTATCCTGAATGAAAATTAAGGTCCCTTTTTCATGATCATCAATTATTAGAGAAATTTCTCCACCACCTGGCCCAATAGCTTCAATAGCATTTAGAAGGAGGTTTAAAAATGCCTGTTTAATTTGTTCCTGGTCCACCTTAATCGGTTGAGATTTTTTGTAATCTCTGGTTACTTTGATATTGTTTTTTCCCAGCTGGCTTTTAAGAAGAAGTAAAACTGAATCCAAAAGAACCTCCGGTTTAACTTCCTCTCTTTTAGGACTACGGGGAAGAGAAAATGCCTGTAGGTTTCCTACTATTTCATCAATACGATCAATTTCAGATTCCAAAAGTTTAAGGTAATCACCCTTTTCCTCTCTAAGGCGGGGATCCCTCCCCAAAAATTGAACCGCCCCTTTTAATCCAGAAAGGGGGTTGCGGATTTCGTGGGCCGCCCCTGCAACAAGACCGCTCAAAGCCTTTAGGCGGTCAGCTCTTTCAAGCGCTTTTTCTCTCTGTCGGCGCGCAGTAATATCTTCAATAGTCAGGGTTGCAAGGTAAAAATGGCCCTCTTTATGGCTAACAGAAACCTTAAAAAGGAGGTCCATCCTTTTTCCCCGGTTATTTTCCCAGGTCAACTCAACTTCTTTAACCCTTTGATCCTGAACTGCCCTGTCAATTGTCTCTTTTAACGGTTCCCAAAGTTCTGGATATAAAGGCATATCAGTGGGAATATCCCCCAGGATTTCCCGGGCCACTGGGTTAGCAGAAAGGACAGTCCCGCCCCAGGTTAGGACAATAACTCCAACGGGGACATTTTCTGCAGTCATTCCAGTTGAGGTTCTCCATAATTCCATTGATTGGGCATTAGCCTGGATCAATGCTGCTTGAACGGCAATTAAATAAAAAGAGAGGACCTGTTCTTCGTTTACGGATCTGTTTAAGGGGAAATACATTACTCCAATTCGAGCAATCCCTTCCCCAGGGTGGGGGAGCATTACTCTCCGATTAACAGAGATAGGAATCCAGATATGGTGAGGATATTTTTTTTCAAGAGCCAGGGGATTTTCTGTGTCATCGCAAATCAAAATCTCTTCTTCGATTTTTGGTAGAAGCTCTTCTCCTTTTTTTATTTCTTTCTCTCCCATATTTTCAGAAACAATTGTGTGAAGATCCCCGGTCTCGGAATTTTGGGAATAAAAAATAAAAGCAGGGATCTTTATTATTTCTTGCATTGCCTTAAAGGTATTGTTAACTGCTTCGAAAAAGTCTGGCCCATAATTAACCATAGGTTGGATTTTTTCAACCTGCAAACGCTTTACCCCAAATCATCCACCTCCAATTTAAATACCTGAAAGCTCTCAAAAATTTTTAAAAGGGATTAAACCTCAAAAATAATTAAAATTCTTTGGATCAAAAATTCATTAATAAAACTATTTCGCTGCGGGAATTTTTTGGCCCTCTTTATTGTTTTTGCCCTTGTTAAATTCTCCTTTATTAAAAGCCCCCGAAAAACTTAATAGCCTTCTTTTTCTGGAAATCTATTCGGAGACACTCCTGAGCTTTTCAGTAAAACCGAAAACCCTCAATGGTACAAAACATTTAAAATGATGCTTTTCATTTTTTTCACTTTTTTGTTAAATTTTGAGCTTTGATAATTCTTGTTATGATTGGTGTTATTGCATCCAGGTTTACCGACCCTCACAATTTCTTTGGTAAATTTAGTGTCTTGTTTAACGAAACCTCTTTTTATAAATTTCTTCAACAGCCCAGATTTGGGCCGGTAAAAATAATTTCTCCCTGATTTCATCGATAGTAAGCCAGGCAAGAAAGTGATCTGG
>PUKG01000029.1 GCA_003550445.1 Halobacteroidaceae bacterium | reverse complement strand
TCTGAATTTTTGTTCCTCCATCAATGTGGAGTGGTTGGTTTAATGGAAATTTATTACTAAAAACAAAATCCGTTATAATTCCCCATTTTACAATACTCCCTTTTTCTGCTATCCTATCCTTAACTAGAGTGGGGAAGGTGGTGCTTTATGCCAAAAGTTCTGATTATTGATGATGACGAGAATATCTGTCGTATCTTAAAGGATTATTTTGAATACGAGGGATTTGAAGCCATAACAGCCTACGATGGAGAAGAAGGCCTTGAAAAAGTTCAAAATGAAGATCCGGATTTATTAATTCTGGACCTGATGTTACCAAAGATTGATGGCTGGGAGCTCTGTCAAAAACTACGCCCGGATAATAACGTTCCAATTATTATCCTCAGCGCTAAAACAAAAAATACTGACAGAATTACTGGATTGGAAATAGGTGCAGATGATTACGTTGTAAAACCATTCAGCCCCAAGGAAGTAGTTGCAAGAGCAAAAGCAGTTCTAAGGCGAACAGAACATCCAGAATCCCAGAAATCGGCCTACAGTTACCCGGGCCTGGAGTTAAACCTGGATAAAAGAGAAGCAATTGCAAACAAAGAAAAAATTGCCCTAACGCCTAAAGAGTTTGATCTCCTGTGGTGTCTTGCTTCTTCCCCACAGCAAGTTTTCAGCAGGGAAGATCTCCTTCAGAGGATCTGGGGTTTTGATTTCCTTGGTGATACAAGGACAGTCGATACTCATATTAAATCCCTGCGAAACAAACTCGGTTCCCCTTCCAGGGATTTTATAAAAACAGTTTGGGGAGTCGGGTATAAATTCGAGGTGAATAGCGATTAGACCCTATTCCCTGTTTTACAAGCTCCTCTTCAGATTTATTATAATAAGCCTGGTCATCATCCTTGTTCTGGGTTTTGCAACCATCTACTTTTTTGAAAACTTTTATTTTGATAAAGCTGAAGATGATATGGTCCAGAACAGCCAGATCCTGATTCCCTATTTAATTGATTCTGTAGACCAGGAAAACTGGGAACAAGTTAACCAGTGGTTGCAAATAATTGCCCAGCAAAATTCCGGTCAGGCCTGGCTCATCGACCGGCAGGGTTTCCTTATTTTAAACTACCCACCCATTTTTGGAGAGGAGGGGCATCACGTTCAATTTGTTCATTCTGAAAAATTAATGGGGGGTGAAGTTGTTTCCCAGCGTGTGGGGTCCCCCTATTTTGAAAGACCCATGCTGCTCCTTGGAATCCCCCTATTTGAAAATGAGGGTGGAGTAAGTGCAGCACTTTTGATTTTTTCTCCTGTTGCTGGAATTAACTCAACAATTCGCCACGTTGAGAGTATGATGTTTTATTCCTCAATTCTTGCCATTTTACTGGCAATGGGCCTTGCCTACCGCTGGTCCAGGGTCCTCTCTTTTCCCCTGCAAAAAATGCAGCGGGTTGCCCTGGAAATGAGTGAGGGCAGCTTTGGAAAAACCATTGAATTAAAAAGTAATAACCAGGAAATTGATGACCTGGCTAAAAGTATGAACCACATGTCAAAAAAA
This sequence comes from Halobacteroidaceae bacterium, assembly GCA_003550445.1. Lineage (GTDB taxonomy): Bacteria > Bacillota > Halanaerobiia > B1SED10-174 > B1SED10-174 > T1SED10-26. The sequence continues at coordinate 4,156 of PUKG01000029.1, read as the reverse complement.
CTTAAAGAAACAATGGATGACCTTGTCCAGGAAAAAAATAAACTTAACTATATTCTGACCGGAATGGATGAAGGAGTTCTCACCATAAATAGCCAGCAGGAAATAATTTTGATTAATAACTCCCTCCAAAATTTTCTTGGCCTTACAGATGATGATACCGGGAAAAAACTTAAAGAAGTTGTAGATGATGAATTAATTATGAAAACCTTTGAACAAAGCCTCGAGCAAAAAAGCCCTTCCTATACCGAAATTACAATTGAAGAAAACAAGACCAAAAAACGAATACTGGTCCACTGCACACCAATTTATAACCATAAAGAAGAACTGTGGGGCATAGTGGGAATATTCCAGGATATAAGCGAAAGGTGGCGTTTTGAGCAACTGCAAAAAGATTTTGTAGCAAATGTTTCCCACGAATTAAAAACCCCCCTTTCTTCCATCAGGGGGGCAGCAGAATTACTTGCCGATGATGTTATTGAATCTCCGGAAGATCGCAAACGTTACATGAAAATCATCCTGGATGAAGCCCATGGCTTGGGCAATCTTGTAGACGGGGTTTTGGACCTGGCCGAATTTGATTCTCGAACAGAAGAAAAAAGCAAGGAAAAACTTGAGGCGGGAGAAACCCTGCAAAATGTAGCTTTTGTTTTTAATAAAGGAGTTCAACTGGAAGAAAACAAATTGAAGATTATCAAGCCCCACAAACCCCTTTTTATTAAAGCAAATCCCCTTAATATTAAGCAGGTTTTACTCAATCTTCTTGATAATGCTAATAAATTCTCTCCCGAAAATACTCCAATTGAGCTCGGAGCTGAAGAAAAAAATGGCAGGGTTAAATTCTGGATTAAAGACAGGGGAATTGGAATTCCTTCTGATGAAATAGAGAACATCTGGGAGCGTTTTTACAAAGCTGATAAAGCAAGAAACAGGCAAAAATCAGGAAGCGGTCTTGGGCTTGCCATTGTTAAGGAAATAATCGAAGAACACGGGGGAAACGTTTTTGTTGAAAGCAAGCCGGATGAGGGGTCTACCTTTGGCTTCTTCCTCCCAAAAGCATAACAATTACTAATCTTTAAATAGTCCCAAGAACCAATCTACTGGTTTTTGGGATTTTTTCATTTATTTTTCTTTTTCGCCAAATTACTATCACATTTTGATTCTACACTAACAATGAAAGAAAGTCCCCAGGGAGGGATAAAAATGATTAAAAAGAGGCTATTCTTGCTTTTGGCACTACTCCTGATATTTGGAACTATTGCTTTAGCTGGGTGTGGTGCTCCACCAGAAGAAGAATTTCATATTGAAGAAGACCCCCTGACAGATCCTCAAGCCGAGGAAGAAGAAGAGCATTATCTTGACCCCGAAACAGAAGATGACCCTTATGAAAGAGACTTGTAAAGAAACAAAATGCCTCCACCAAAAAGTGGGGGCATTCTTTTTGCGAAAAAAAAAGGACTGTCCTTTTTAAAGGTGAATTAAATAAGAGATTCTGTTTTCAGGAGGTGCGCTATTGCTGCAGGAAAAAATCGAACAAATCCTTTTTGGTTTTTTAATAATACTCTTAATTTCTGGGACACTCCTTTTGCCCTCCTTAATTTCCGGGAAGGCTTCTTATAGTATTACTGAAACTCACCACGCAGAAAGAACTGTTGGGCCCGTAGAGTACCATTTACCACCCCAAAACCCCTACCAAAATATCGAAAATCTTCGAATTAACCCTCCCCGGGGAGAAACCCTTTTCCCTGAAGAAACTCCATTCTCATTCCAATTAATCGGGGGAAGTTATTTTCAGGTAAAATATACAGCAAATATTTTTGACGAACCCCAGTTTTTTGAGGAGGAACCATATCCTTATCGTTACCTGGGACCAGAACGGGCAATAGAAACCGATCATCCCCTCCTTATCTATACTGCAAGACAGATAACTGCATCCGGAGAAAATGGGGAAAAAGTCCTGGAAAAGCTCAGGGATTTTATTAAAAATGACTTTCAAAAGCTGCCCCTTAATGAAACCACGGGGTCAGCCTTAATGGCTCTAGAAAATCGCAAAGGAAGCCAGGCTGACCTGTCTCTTCTCCTTACAGGGCTTTCCCGCACCAGGGGAATACCTGCCAGGACTGTTGGTGGAGTAAAGGTGCCGGTGTTTCTTCCCTGGAGCCAAACCAGAAACCTTTCCAATACTACCTGGTGGACGGAAACCTATAACCCCGAAACTGGCTGGACCAGGCAGCATATTGAGAGCAGTATTATTAGCCTTGCTGGCCTGGAAAAACCTTTTTTGCAACCGGGAACAACCAATATTCCCGGAAATAGGGTAACTGTAGAGGTTACCTTAAACTGGCATAATACCGCCACCTGGCTTCTGGTTTATTGGGGAACCCTTTTAGTTGTCTTTGCGGGTGGCTTTCTATTTATCAGGTACAAACGTTCATCGTCCTCTTCTCCAGAGGATAACGAATAAGCCCGGAACACTTCTTCAACAATAAAACCTGCTTTTTCCATAATCATTACCATTTCACTTTTCCCGTAACCCTGCTCTTCGTGGCTTTCCTGATAGCGGTAATATTTTTCTTCTTTTTCCCGAAGAAAAATGGTCAAATCAACTTTCCAGCGGTCCTTATTTAGATCAACCTTGTCTTCCCAAAAACAACTGTAATTAGTTCCCTCAAAAAGATGAACTCCCGGCCTAATTCTCCTTATCCTTGCCCGGGTATTGAAGTCAAAGATAAAAAGTCCTCCCGGCTGGAGGACTTTTTTTACCCGGCCAGCCATCTTTTCAACGGCCCGGGGAGTCAGCATATAATTAATACTGTCGTAAAGACAGATTACCATATCAACCTTTTCAGGAAGAGAAAAACTCCGCATATCTCCCTGCAAAAACCGGGGGTTTTCCCTATTTGATTTTTTTTCTTCTGCTTTTTTTAGCATTTCCGAGGATATGTCTACTCCCCAGAGCTTAAAACCTTTCTCTGCAAGCCTGTGGGTAATGTTTCCAGTCCCACAGGCAAGGTCAAGGATTGATTCGGGGTAAAACTCCAGGTAATCCATTAATTGCAGAATATAGGAAACCCAGTTGTCATAATCCACAACATCCATTAACTCATCATAAATTTGGGCAAGAGCGGTATAAGGTTTTCCCATTAACAAACCTACTCCTTGAGGGCTTTCAAAAAACCCCAGACTTTTTCTTTTCCAACACCGCTTTCTGCTGAAAAAGGAACAAGTTGCTCCTGAGTCAAAGATGGGTCCAGTTCTTTCTTTATTTGCTGAAGGTGTTTGCCCCACTGCCCCTTTTTAACCTTGTCTGCCTTGGTAGCTACAAGGAGAAAAGGGAGCTCAGCTGCCCTGAGCCAGGCAAACATTTCCTGATCCTGCTGGGAGGGGGGGTGCCTGATATCAAGGATTTGAATTACCCCTTTTAGATTTTCGGGCTCGGAAAGGTACTCTTCTATCATCTTCCTCCAGCGGTCTCTTTCACTTTTAGAAACCTTTGCATAACCATAACCGGGAAGATCCACCAGAACAATTTCATTCTGGAGAAGATAAAAATTAATATTTCTTGTTTTTCCCGGGGTCCCACTAATTCTGGCCAGCTGATGCCTGTTAGCCAGGCAATTTACCAGGGAAGATTTTCCCACATTTGACCTGCCAGCCAGGGCTACTTCCGGTTTGGGGCGGAAAGGATAATCCTCTCTTCTCCCCGCACCGCCAAGATATTTTGTTTGTTCGGACATATCTAACCCCTCTTTTCCAGGAGCACTAAAACCTGATCCATATGATCTACAAGGGTAATTTCAAGTTCCTTACGGATATCATCGGGTATTTCTTCAAGCTGGGGTTCATTTTCCCGGGGAAGGAAAATTTTCTTTATCCCTGCCCGGTGGGCAGCAAGCACCTTGTTTTTAATTCCCCCTACGCCAAGTATCCGACCTCTAAGGGTTAACTCTCCACTCAAAGCAACATCGCCAGGAACAGGTTCTTCGGAAAGAGCCGAGATTAAGGAAAGGGCAATTGTAATTCCCGCTGAAGGACCATCTTTGGGAACTGCCCCCTGGGGAACATGAATATGAACATCCTTTTTCTCATGAAAATCATGGGATAAGGAAAGCTGTTTTTCCCGGGAACGGGCATAACTCATCGCGGCCTGGGCAGATTC
>PUKG01000227.1 GCA_003550445.1 Halobacteroidaceae bacterium | reverse complement strand
ATCCCCTGGAAATGTAGATAGTAGTTTTTTCCCAGGGAATTTTTTTCTCAAGTCCAAAAATCCCAAATCTTAAAATTTTCTTTTTTATTCAGGTTTAAATTTAAACCTGATTTTTTTGTCCCAAGGATTTCAACTAACGCAATAAGTTTTCCTTTTAGAATTATCTTTCGAAGAAGTAGATAAAGTTTTCGAGAAAATTCAAAAAAACCAAGAAATGAAGTGAAATTTTTCTCAAAATTTGAATTAGAGTAAATTTTTTTATTGACATTTGAGTATTATAAAATATATAATAAATCTAAAAGAAAATTTTGAAAATTCAAAAAAGGAGGAGGTGTTGTAAAAAAAATTTCCAGCCCATTTTTTCCGACAAAACCTGCCTAGTAAAATCTTTTTACCAAAGCAATTAATAGGGAGTGAAAAAGATGAAAAAGGCTTTTATTTTGTCAATTATTTGTCTGTTAGTTCTAACTTTTTCTGGCGCAAGCATCAGCCAAGATGTTGTAAAAATTGGGCTTACTGCACCTATTACTGGAAACTATGCTGAATTCGGAGAAAACTTCCAATACGCAGTCCAAATCGCAGCCGATATGTTAAATGAGGCTGGCGGAATTAGAGGGCGGATGATAGAAATTGTTGTCCGTGATAGCCAGGGAGTTCCCAGTGAATCTGCATCCATAGCTACCGAATTTGTCCAGAACAGAGATATTGTTGCTCAGATTGGTGATTTTACAAGTACCTGCTGTCTTGCTGCTGCCCCAATTTTTGAAAGAGGTGGGATGGTTCAGCTTTCTCCAACCGCATCTCATCCAGATTTTGCCCCTTCAGGAAGATATATGTTTGGTGTCGTTGGGACCCAGGCTTCTGAAGGGCCTTTTAATGTTGAGTTCCTTGCTCAGGAATATATGGGGATAGAATCTGTTGCAGTAATTTATATTAATAATGACTGGGGAGACGCTACCCAGCATCACTTTGTTGAAGCAGCAAAAGATATGGGACTAGAAGTTAAAGGAATTCAACCTTTCTTTGAAGGAGAGCGAGACTTTACAGCTATTCTCACAAACCTCCGGCGGGATAACCCGGAAGGTCTATACGTTGTGGCCATGTATAACGAAGGTAGCCTGATTGCACGCCAGGCCAGGAGAATGGGTTGGGACGTTAAGTTCCTCGGGCCCAGTTCTCTCTTCTCAGAACAATTTATTACCCTTGGAGAAGATGCCGTTGAAGGTTTTGTAACCAATACCTTCTTTGATCTTGATGATCCCAACCCTGAAGTTCAGGCATTCATCGAAGAATTTAGAGCCCGTGCCGGGAGATTTCCCAACCTCCATGCTGCCTGTGCTTTTGACTCAATGATGATTCTGGCCGATGCAATTGAAAGGGCTGGTTTTGACCGTTCTGCAATTCGTGATGCCCTTGCTGAAACAGTTGATTTTGAAGGCATTACAGGAAATATTACCTTTACTGAAGATGGAGATGTTGTTAGAAGATATATGGTTATGGTTGTTGAAAACGGAGAATGGGCAATTAAGGCTGATTATATGAGATAATTTTTTTGGCGGGGTTGTTTTTTCCGCAACGGCCCCGCCTTTTATTTAAACAAAAAATTTAGCTTTGATCATTTATTCGATAAACTATTTATTTTTAAGACCTTGCGTCATTGGCCTCAAGAAAAAATCTTTAAATATTGCAAAAGAAATCGGTGAAAACGATAGATAGGGGGCGAAGGCGTTGTTTTATATCGAACAGCTCTTCAATGGAATTACCCAGGGTTCAATTTATGCTTTAATGGCTATAGGTTATTCCTTAATCTTTGGAACCCTGGGACTTGTTACTTTTGTTTACGGTGAGGTTGTTGTTTTTGGGGTTTTTGTTGGGTATTACCTATATGCTGTTATGGGGTTAAACTTTGGTCTGGCTCTTGCCTTGGGACTTGTTGTAACATGGGGTGTGGGAATTATTGTTGATAAGGTTTGTTATGAAAAATTCCGTAATGCCCCCCGTTTGATTATGCTTATCACAACGATCGGTTTTGCAATCTTTCTAAAAAGCTCAACCCAGATAGTTTTTGGGACTCAGCAGAGAAATATGCCGGATATTCTTGGACATGTTTTCCTTAATATTGGAACTTTTAGAATTCCTTTTATTCAGATTTTAATAATACTGGCCTGTATTTTCTTCATAGTGGGCCTGCAGCTTCTTTTGTATCGGACAAGAATTGGAACCGCACTTCGGGCTCTTTCTATGGACAAGGATGCGGCATTTTTAGTAGGTGTAGATGTAGATAAAGTTATTAAATTTGGGCACTCTCTTGGTTGTGTCCTGGGGGTTTTTGGCGGAGTTTTACTTGGTGTTTTTTACAATGCTATTAACCCTATTATGGGCCCTAACATTGGTTTGAAAGCTTTTACTGCTACAGTTTTAGGAGGAATTACCAGTATCCCCGGCGCGGTAATTGGTGGTTTAATTCTGGGGGTAATGGAGAACCTTACAGTTGCTGTTTATTCTGCAGGTTATCGGGACATAATCGCTTTTATTATCCTGATTACTGTTTTGGTAATTAGACCTTCTGGCCTTTTTGGCCGAAAGCTAGAAAGCTAGGGGTGAAAACCATTGATGGATCAATTGTTTTCCTTAATCGAAAAAATTAAGCAGAAATCTGTTTATTATTTGATACCCATCGGGATTTTTGTTCTGATCTTTCCTCAACTTACTGATAACCAGTATGTTCTCCATGTTTCTATCCGGATACTCATATATATGCTTTTGGCCAGTAGCCTGAATATGATTGTAGGTTACACTGGCCAGTATAATATTGGGCAGGCGGGTTTTTATGCTATCGGTGCTTATACAGCTGCAATTATTGCAACAAGAGCGGGTTATAGCTTTCTTTTGATTTTACCCATATGTGGGATTTTGGCTGCCTCAATGAGTGTTTTTCTTGGCTTCCCAACCCTTAGATTAAGAGGAATTTTCTTTGCCTTTACCACTCTTGGGTTTTCTGAGGTGGTTCGCCTAACAATACTTAACTGGAGGACATTGACCAGAGGTACTTTTGGTATCCCGGGAATTCCCCTCCCAGAAATAGTAAACTTTCAGGTTTCAACTAATAACCATTTTTACTACCTGGGTTTATTTTTGCTGGTCATAATGCTTTTTATTTCACACCGGTTAATCAATTCCAGAATTGGAAGGGCCTGGGTTGCTATTAGGGAGGATGAAGACGCGGCAAAAGCCATGGGTGTTGAAACATTTAAATATAAGATGATAAACCTCATGTATGGAACTTTTTGGGCGGGTATAGCCGGTGGTTTTTTTGCCTATTTTGCCGGTTATGTAAGCGCCGACAGTTTTATCCTTGATGAAAGCTTTGCAATTTTAGCAATGGTTTTAGTAGGGGGTAAGGGGACCCTGGTAGGCCCCATAGTAGGCGCTATTATCCTTACAATCCTTCCTGAACTTGTCAGAGAAATTGCTCGTTATCGGCTGGTTATCTTTGGGATAGCAATACTAGTTATGGTCCACTATAGACCTCAGGGAATAGCGGGAGCAAGAGCAGAAGGTCGGAGGATTGCAGTTGAAAGTGAGTATGAAGCTGGTACTGCAGAACCGGTAACAGAAACGTCTGGTAAGGGCAGTTGAGAGGAGGGTACCCGTGGAAGCTATTCTAAGAACTGAAAACATTTGCAAGTATTTTGGTGGATTAAAAGCCGTTCAGGAAGTGAATATTGAGGTCGAAAAAGGAATTATTCTTGGCATTATTGGGCCAAATGGGGCTGGCAAAACGACCCTCTTCAATGTTCTAACCGGGACCTACAATTCGACAAAAGGAAAGGTTTATTTCAAAGATCGGAATATCACTAATTTAAAGCCCGAAAAGGTTACCGGGTTGGGAATTGCTAGAACCTTTCAAAACATTAAATTGTTCAAAAATATGTCTGTCCTTGATAATGTAAAAATCGGTTTCCATACTCAAACCAAAACAAGAATGATTGATGCAATTTTCCGTACAGCTACCTACAAAAATGATGACCGGATTTGTGAGGAAGTTGGTATGGAATTAATTGAAAGAGTTGGACTTAAAGATTTAAAGGATGAATTTGCCTCTAACCTGGCTTATGGGAATCAACGCAAATTGGAAATAGCCCGGGCTCTTGCAGTTAATCCTGATATTTTGCTCGTTGATGAGCCCACCGCGGGGATGAACCATACTGAAACACTTGAAGTTGTTAAATTACTGGAAAAACTGAATTCCGAAGGTCTTACTGTAATTATTATCGAACACGATATGAGTGTAATTATGAATTTATGCCATAATATTGTGGTTCTAAATCACGGCCAGAAAATTAGCGAAGGTCCTCCGGAAATGGTCAGGCATGATGAAAAAGTTATCGAAGCTTATCTGGGTCGTGAAGAGTGAGGAAAGGAGGAAAAGGCCTTGCTTCAAGTAGAAGATTTAAGAGTTAATTATGGGCAAATTAATGCTGTTAAAGGGATATCTTTTGAGGTAAAAGAAAAAGAAATCGTTACCTTGATCGGGTCAAACGGAGCGGGAAAAACAAGTACACTCCGAAGTATCTCTAACCTCATAGGCAAAAGTGGGGGGAAGGTAGTTTTTAAAGGGGAAGACATTACCAGGTTAAAACCCAGTGAGATTGTAAAAAAGGGAATCTGTCACGTTCCCGAGGGCAGGCACATTTTCCCCTTTCTTACCGTCGAAGAAAACCTTTTTATGGGTAGTTATGCTAACAAGAATCCCGAAAAAAGCAATTATAAAAAGAATCTGGAGGAAGTTTATTTTCTTTTCCCCGTTTTAAAAGAAAGAAGAAAGCAAATGGGAGGAACATTGAGTGGCGGAGAACAACAAATGCTTGCAATAGGGCGTGGCCTTATGCTGGAACCAACGCTTATTTTCTTCGATGAACCGTCATTGGGGCTTGCTCCGATACTGGTGGAACAGATTTTTAAGCATATTGAGAAAATAAGGGATATGGGAAAAACACTCCTTCTGGTTGAACAGAATGCCCGCAAAGCTTTGAAGATAGCAGATAGGGGATATGTAATGGAAACGGGGAAAATAGTTTTTAGTGATACTGCTGAAAACATAACCCAGGACCCAAAACTTGCAAAAGCTTATTTAGGAATTGCATAATTTTTTTATAAAAAAGGAGGCTATATTTTATGGCGATTAAGAACGAAAAATCTTATGAGGATCCACACATTAACGATCTAAGGGCAGCTTTTGAGCACAGGGCAACCTGGTTTTATCTGGTTCTTGATGAAGCCCGGAAGAAGGGCCTGGACTGGGAAGATTTTGCCCGTAAAGCCATTCACCGTTGTGGTTGCTTTCACGGAGATGTTAAACTTCCCAAAACTGAAGATCTCCAAGAATTTGCGGAGGCTTTTGCTACAGACAATGTAAAAAAGATCTTTGAAATGGATGTAAATGTAAATGAAAATGAACTGGTTATTGAATTCAATTATTGCCCCCTGGTCGAAGCCTGGTTGAAGCAAACAGATAATGAAGAGGATATCGACCAATTATGTGACCTGGCTATGGAAGGAGATCGGGGAATAATCGATGTTTTCCCGAAATTTGACATGGACCTGCAGAAAACCATTGCAGGCGGTGCTGATAGATGTCGCCTGGTAATAACAAAGAAAGATTAAGATAATAAAAAACAAAAAAATAACCCCGCTTTCCAGGTTTTTAACCTGAAAGTGGGGTTATAAGAATTGCGGGAGGTTGCCATGAAAAAGGTAATGAATGATCCCCAAAAAATAGTTGAAGAAATGCTT
>PUKG01000304.1 GCA_003550445.1 Halobacteroidaceae bacterium | reverse complement strand
TGTTTCCATGTTAATAACTGAAATATCGTTGGTTTTATTGTTGGCTGTAAAGGCTTTGTCGCCTTCAGGATTAAAAACCGTTCCTCCCGGCCAGATCCCCGTGGGGATTCGTTTAATTTCCCAGGGGCGTTTTTCTTCTTTGCGGGGGAACACCGTATCAATTACAGAAAGGTTATTGGCTTCCCGATTGGGTATCAGGCAATAGCGACCGTCGGGAGAAAAAACCGCCCGGATTGGGCATCTTCCAAGGCGAAGCTTGTGAATAACCTGGGAACTTTGAATGTCGATGCAGAATAAGGTATCGTCATCCTGATTTGCTACGTAAAGAACAGGGGATTTTGGGTGAACCGAAACACCTTCCGGGCCGCGGCCAACGGGGAAATGGTTGGTAATTTTGTTTGTCCGGGGATCAAAAACGGTAATGTTATCACTGCCAATATTGGGGACAAATATTTTATCGCCTTCCGGGGTAATGGAAATCATGTGGGAGTGTTTTTGAAATGTGGGAATTACATCTGTTATCTGCTCTGTTTCTGTGTCGATAACGAAAATTTTGGCAGAATAGGTGGAAGCAATAAATAATTTTTTTCCGTCAGGGCTTAAGCCAACACCGTGAGGGAAATCAAAATCCGGGTGGTCAAGGGTTTTTGAAACTTCCATCTTTTCGTTATCAATAATATTCAGCCGGTTTCCCAGGGAACAGGTAACATAGGTTTTACTGCGGTCTTTTGAGATCACCACTTCATGGGGGTTATGGTCAACATGGATTTTTTTGTGAGTTTTTCCCCGGGCGGGATCGATAAAGGAAACAGTATCCTCGTCTTTGTTTAGAACAACAAGATAATCAGGCACTAAAATTTCCTCCTTGATGTTAGTATTGGGTCTTACATTTTTCGAAGTGCCGATACTCTTTCCTGGATTGGGGGGTGAGTACTGAAAAGGTTGTTAGCTCCTTTTGCGCTGAAAGGGTTAACAATAAAAAGGGGAGCCGTTGCCTGGGAGGCGTTTTTTAGTTTCTGGGGCTCGGAAGAAATTTTTTCCAGGGCGCTGGCAAGGCCTTCCGGGTATCTGGTAATCATTGCCCCATCAGCATCGGCAAGAAACTCCCTTTTCCGGGAAATTGCCAGGCGTAAAAGCTGGGCAAAAATGGGAGCCAGAATAGCCATTAGAATTCCCAGGACCATAATCACAGCCTCAGGGCCTGCTCCCCGCCTGTTGCTTGAGGACGAGCGCCGCATACTGCGAAAAAAGAAACTTCTCCGCATCCACTCGCTCAAAAGAACTATTGCCCCTACCATCACAGCTGCAAGGGTAGCAAGGCGGGTATCATAATTTTTAATATGGGCCATTTCATGGGCTAGGACTCCTTCAATCTCAACCCTATTTAATTTTTCAATAAGACCTGTCGTTACTGCAACAACCCCTTTTTCGGGATTTCTTCCCGTTGCAAAGGCATTGGGGGTTGGATCATCAATGATATATAACCCGGGAGTTGGAAGACCGGATCCAATTGCCAGTCCTTCGATTGAATGAACCAGGTGGGGATACTCCTCTTTTTTTGCAGGCCTTGCTCCTGTTGCTTTAAGGACAATACTATCACTGTAATAATAGGAGCCGAAACAGAGCAATAGAGCAATCAAAAATGCAATTAAAAGCCCAAAGTATCCGCTGCCGGTGTACTCCCCGAAAATAAAGCCTACGGCGACGAAAAGCAATATAAAAAGAAACATTAATAGCCAGGAATTTCTCCTGTTTCTTGCAATTGCCTGGTACAAAGGAACTCCTCCTTCCTAATTATCAAATGAAACCCGCTGGGGTTCCCGCTCCAGGCCTTCAATTTCCAGGTAATCACGGTTTTTAAAACCGAAAATACCGGCCAGAAGGTTATTGGGGAACATCTGTAACCTTGTGTTGTAGGCCATAACGGAATCGTTGTAAAACTGTCGGGCAAAGGCAATTTTGCTTTCGGTTCCAGCTAGCTCCTCCTGGAGCATCAGGAAATTTTTATTTGCCTTAAGGTCTGGATAATTTTCGGCTACTGCAATAAGGCGGTGAAGGTTTCTGGTCAGGTCATTTTCGGCTTTTTCCTGTTCTTTAACACTTGCAGCGGCAATAGCACGGGTCCTTGCTTCGGTAATCTGGGCAAAGGTTTCCCGTTCGTGACGAGCGTAAGCCTGAACGGTTTCTACAAGGTTGGGAATTAGATCGTAGCGGCGTTTGAGCTGGACGTCAATCTGAGACCAGGCATTATCAACCCGGTTTCGGTAAATAATTAATCGGTTATAAATGAAAATTATGGCCAGACCAAGGATTCCAAAAATAATAATTAAAATCTGGTTAAATCCCAAAAAATTCACCTCTTTTCCATGTTTGTTTTGGTATAATATATTCTTTAGGGAATCCAGTTATCCTTCTCTGGAAAGATTTAGGGGAGAGGAACTGTTGGGAAAATATTAGAAGGAATTAAAAAAAGTATTGAAAAGAAAGTGGGGGTTGTGCTATAATCTACACAGCAATAAGATAAGATTTTGAAATAAAGGTTTTTGCCGTGGTGAGATAGCTCAGTAGGTAGAGCAGAGGACTGAAAATCCTCGTGTCCCCAGTTCGATTCTGGGTCTCACCACCATTTTTTGTTATTGCTTGGGAAAAACTGCACAAGAGAGGGAGTGGATTGAGTGAAAGGATTCAAAATCCCAAAGACGACAATCGAGAGGCTTCCAATTTACTACCGGGCCCTTTTGGGTATGGAAAAAAAAGAAATTGAAGTTATTTCCTCCCAGGACTTGGGACAGCGAATTGGAATTCCCTCCGCCCAGGTTCGGAAAGACCTTTCCTATTACGGAGAATTTGGCCGCAGGGGAGTGGGGTACGAAGTTCCAATTTTAAGGCGGCATTTACAGAAAATTCTGGGTTTAGAAAAATCCTGGCCCATGCTCATTGTTGGCGCAGGTAACCTGGGTCGGGCCCTGATTAATTACCAGGGCTTTTTAAAACACGGCCTTGAAGTTAGAGCGGTTTTTGACAATGACCCTCGGGTGGTGGGTACATACATCCATAATCTAAAAGTCGAAAGCCTTGAAAACATGGAAGAAAAAATTAAAGAAGAGGATATTAGCCTGGGTATTGTTGCTGTTCCAGCTGAATCTGCCCAGGAAGTTGCTGATAGGATGGTAAAGGTTGGAATAAAGGGAATCTGGAACTTTTCTCCCGAACACCTTCAGGTTCCGGAAGATGTAAATGTCCGAAACGAGGACCTATCGGTTAGTCTTATGGCCCTTGTTTACCACCTTAATTATTCTACTGAAAGGAGCGAATAGCCTGATTTGAGCAGGAAAAAAGGACTTAAAGGGTATCAGCTATTTAGCGATGGAAAGCTGCAGACATCAGTGTTAGAAGAGCTCTGGGACGACCTGTCACCATCGGGAGAAATTCCTTTGCTTTTGGACCGGAAAGGTCGGGTCAGAGATGAAATAGATCCTGAAAATCCAAATGAAGCAGAAATTAAAAAGGAAAATCCTTTTTCCCGCCAGGGAATTGTTATCCTGTCCAGGGAAGTAATCAGCATTATGGAGGTAGAGGAGCGCTTTTTCGGCGAATTTCAGCCTGCCTGGGTTTTATTGATTACTGCCCCGGAACAGGGTTTTGTTTTTTATGGCATTCAGCAGGTTGAAGAAAAAGGTTTGCTTGAAAGGATCAGCTGGGGACCGGAAACTGCCAATCAGGTAGACGGAAGAGACCTTTTTTCGGAAATGGAAAGGTCCTGGAGGGTTCTCCACGAAGCCTGGGAAGGAAAGGTCCGGGAAAGAGTTCTTACCGTAGGGATTTCTTCTGGAGAAAGGGAAAGTGATCTAAAGGAGATGGCCCTCCTTGTAGAAACGGCTGGAGGCCAGGTGATAGAAGAAATTGAACAAAAAAGAGAAAAACCCGACCCGGCCTATTATTTGGGCAAGGGAAAGGTTTCTGAACTGGCAAAAGAAGTGAGCCGCCAGGGGATTTCCCTGGTAATATTTGATATTGAATTGACCCCGGCCCAGCAGCATAATCTCCAGGAGGCTGTCCAGACCAGGGTTATTGACCGCAGCCAGTTAATTTTGGATATTTTTGCCCGGCACGCCCATACCCGGGAAGGGCAGATCCAGGTGGAACTTGCCCAATTAAACTACCTTTTGCCAAGACTGGTGGGTAGGGGGCAGGAATTATCAAGACTTGCCGGAGGTATTGGAACAAGAGGTCCGGGGGAAACCAAGCTTGAGGTTGACCGCCGGCGAATAAGAGACCGGATAACCGAGCTTAAAAAAGAGCTGGAGCAGATAAAAAAACAGCGCCAGCTTCTACAGCAGGGGAGAAGATTGCCATTTGTTGCAATGGTAGGTTATACAAATGCCGGAAAATCAACCCTTCTTAACAAAATAACGGGGGCCAGAGTAAAAACTGCCGACCAATTATTTGCAACCCTTGATCCCACTATCAGGGGCTGCCGCCTTCCTGATGGACGGGAAGTGCTTCTCACCGATACAGTTGGGTTTATCAAAAATATTCCCACCCACCTGATTGCAGCTTTTCGGGCTACCCTTGAAGGGGTTGAACAGGCTGATGCCCTGCTGATGGTTGTTGATGCCTGCCATCCCCGCTTTACCGAGCAAATGGAAACGGTTTTGGAAGTCCTGGAAGAACTTGAGGTTCTCGATAAACCGGTTTTAACGGTGTTCAATAAAATGGACCTTTATCCCGATCCTGAGGAATTAAAAAACCTGGTTCGGCGTTATGAACCCGCAGTTGCTGTTTCTGCTCGAACCGGAGAGAACATTACGCATCTCCTTGAGTGCCTTGGGGATGTCCTGGGAGAAGGCATGGAAACCAGGGAGCTTTTGGTCCCCTATTCCCAGGGGGGAATTATTGATATCCTGCACCGCCAGGCCCAGGTTCTCAAGGAAGAATATGAGGATGAAGGAATTAGAATGCGGGTAAAAATAGGGGAAGAACTCTACCGGGAAATTAAAGGTCAACTGGATTTCTCGTAAAAAGATCCGTTTATTTTTTTCAATCCGAAAATTCCCGGTTCGAAAATGAATTCAGTATTTCCCAAAAAAAGGATACCCGGAGAAGTAAGGGACTGGGTAAAACGCCTGGTTAAATTATCCTTGCCTTCTCTGGTCAGGTAGATAAAAAAGTTCCGGCAAATTATTAAATTCCAACCCTTTTCAAACTTTTCTTTTAGCAGGTCCTGATGGGCAAACCGGACCTGCTTTTTAATTTTCTCATCAAGCTGAAACCGGTCTTCTCCGGAAGGTTTGAAGTACTTTTTTGCGATTTTATCTTCTACCCTCAGGAGGGCCTGGGAGTTGTAAACTCCTTTTTTTGCAATATCAAGAATAAAAGGATCGATATCTGTTGCCAGAATTTCGTAGCGATCCGGAGAAACTCCCATTTCTTTAATTAGTATTGCTACTGAATATGGCTCGGAGCCGTTTGAACAGGCAGCACTCCAGATTCTAACTTTTTCATTTTCCTGGAAAAGTTTTGGCAGGACTACGTTTTCCAGGAATTTAAAGGAAGTAGGATTCCGGAAAAATTCTGAGGTATTAATTGTGAAGTGTTTAATAAAGGATTCTTTGAAAGCCTGATCTTCTTGAAGCCTTTGAAAACAATCTCCCAGATCTTCTACCTGATAGCGGCGCATTAGGCTGTAAACCCGGCGCTCAACCCGGTTCAGCTTATAAGCATCAAGGCGTAAATCAAGTTCTTTTGAAACGAGATCTTTGAATTCCAAAAATGTCATTATTCTTCCACCTCTTCTCCGGTGATGAACATGTTGTTAACAAAGGGGATGATTTCTTCCAGGGGTAAAACCAGGTCTGC
>PUKG01000088.1 GCA_003550445.1 Halobacteroidaceae bacterium | reverse complement strand
CGATACTCGTCGGTTATGGGGAAGAAGCCTTCCTGAACTACTATTTCCTGACCTTTTTCAGTCATTATAAACTCCAAATACCCTTTAACATGACCTTCGGGTTTACCGTCAGTATAGTGGTAAAGAGGGCGAACTATTGGGTAAAGTCCCTCCATAATGTTTTCCAGTTCAAGGGGACTTGCAGCCGGAGAATTTTCATCCATTGCTACTTTCAAAACCGTAAGCCCTGAAACAACTTCGCCACCATCAACGGCATAACCAATTCCGATATAACCAATACCAGCTTGGTCAGCAAGAACACCTTCAACTATTTGAGCGTTTCCGTTCATCATTTTTTTCTGTGGAGAATAATCACCTTTTACAACATTTGCCCGGAAGTAAACAAAAGTACCCGAGTTGCTCTGTCTTCCATAAAGGGAAATCTGCTGGTCGTTTCCACCAACTTCATTCCAGTTGGTGATTTCGCCCCGGAAAATGGCACCAATTTGGTCCAGGGTAAGATCTTCCACCGGGTTAGATGAGTTTACAACAACTGCCAACCCATCCTGGGCAAAAATGAAAGGTACCGGTTCCACTCCGTTATTACGGGCCTGTTGGATTTCAGAATCTGCCATTGCTCGAGAGGAATTGGCAATATCAATTTGCCGGTTTATTAAAGCCGCTATTCCCGTGCCTGAGCCTCCACCAGTTACGGCAAAATATCTACCGGGGTTTTCATCCATAAAGATTTCAGTTAATCTTTGGACCAGGTTTACCTCGGTGTCGGACCCGCGAATCTGGATCATATTTGCAGAGGCCTGCAGGGACCCAACAGTCAAAAGAGCCAGCAGCAAGATGGAAACCAAAACAAATGATTTTTTCAAAATTAAAACCTCCTTAGTTTTTTGTTCTGGTTATAATTTAACCCGGGGTTGTAAGGAGAGTTTAATGCATGTGTTAAGTTTATGTAAAAGAAAAAATAAAGGGAAAAAATAAAAGGGCTGGAAATAATAAAAGTGATTTAACACAATAACCAAAAAAAGGTCTACCTGATTAAAGGTAGACCCACTGGAGTTGAGTAAAATGCAATTCATTGATCCCCAATTAAAGCAAAACCCCAAACAATATTTAATTCAATGTTTACTCGCCACCGGATCCGTATTTGTCCTTTTTTTGATGCTTGATCTCCGGCAGCACGCAGCAATAATCAGTACACTTGGGGCAACTATTTTTGTGGTTTTTTCCTTGCCCCACTCCTATTCTTCCCAACCCCAAAGAATACTGGGAGGGTACTTTTGGGGAACTTTAATTGGAATAACAGCTCATTTCATTATCCTTATCCCCGGAACATTTACTACCCCGTCTGTTTTTTTGGGGGCCCTTGCCGCGGGTTTAATCCTTTTTTTAATGGCAACAACCAACACCGAGCACCCTCCCGCAGCGGGACTTGCAATTGGTTTAATTTATAATAACTGGGAATTCAGCACTATTCTTGTAATTTGGGGAGCAGTTCTTTACCTTTCAACGATGCGTTTCCTTCTCCGACACTGGCTTATTGACCTTACTTCTATTCCCTCTCCCCCAAGGAAATTTTATAAGGAGAAAAAGCATTCTTAGGGATAGCCATCCGGCAGGTTATTAAAGGATCAACAATCTGACTGATCTGCAGGTCACATACAAGGCTCATTAACATTCCAACTTCATTATTAGTCAGGGGTAGCCTTTGCTTTAAAAAGGCGTGGGTCCATTCCATAACTACTTTTGCTGCTTCATCCAGATCTTCTGCAGATCCAATAACATAAAAGAAATCTTCCGTTTCCAAAATTGGTGTGGATAAATCGGTATTCTTCAGGAGATCTGCTTTAACCGTGACCCTTCCTGCTACCTCTACCCCACAAAAAAGAACCTCTCCGTCAGCCTGTAGAGCATGTAAATCTCCTATGGCAAGTAACCCCCCTTCCTGCCATACAGGAAGGTAAAGCCTTGTTCCTTTCCTTATTTCTTTTGTATCCATATTCCCCCCATGTTTTCCCGGGGTCCCACAGGGGATATCTCCCTCGGCAGGGGCAGTTCCTATAACCCCCACCATGGGTTTAACCGGAAATTTTAGCTCCTCATTAAACTTTGCCCATCCACCTTCTATGGAGACAATTTTAGTCTCCGAACCATCAAGAAGGTGGGGGATCGCCCCCATATCTGCAACTGCCGTCATTACCCCAAATTTGGCAGTTTCAATATCTAAAATGTCAACTACCAGGACATCGCCTTTACTCGCCCCTTCAACTGCAAGGGGTCCCGTTGCAGGATTTATTGTTGACCAATCAGCGCTTTCAAATAGTTGATCCTCAGATTCAATCTGATTACTAAAACAATCCTTGGTTTCAAAAATTGCAATTTCTCCGGGTTTAATTGTTGCAACGGGTTTATTACCCGGAGAAAAAGAATATATTGCCTGATCTGCCTTTATCTTTACCATAAGTATTTCCTTCCCTTCCGTTTAATATTTTAATCCCATTCTAATAATATTCTTTTCAGGGTTTTCTTAACCTGCTTAAAAAAACCAAAAAGGGGTGGGACTTTTCCCGAAATTTATCCTAATGTTTTAAAGGGTTTGGCTTAAATAACAAGAATTACTAACAATAAACAAAAATAAGAAAGGGGAGTTGAAAATGAATATCGAAGAAGCAGTAAAGGGTGCAGTGAATTTTGAGCGAAAAGGAGTTTCTTTTTATATGGAACTTGCTGCCCAAACGGAAAATCGCCTCGGGCGTCGTCTTTTTTACACTCTGGCCAAAGAAGAAGTTGAACATATACTAATAATTGATGATATCAGACGAAAGCTTGACAAAGGAGAAGAAATAAGCAAAGGTCCTCTTATGAAAACCACTATTGAAAAGCAAATGAAAGAATTTTTCAGCGCTTTTGACCCTGAACAAATGCAGGAGAAAAAAATGAGCAATCTGGACGGCTATGAAATGGCCATGGAAATAGAAAATAAGGGTTATGAGATGTACGATAAATTCCTGAAGGATGCAGAAGACGAAAAAGCTAAAAATTTCTTCCAAAAAATGAAGGAAGAGGAAAAAAGGCACTTTGACGCTTTGCAAAATGTTTACTATTACCTTACTGACAGGGATCACTGGTACTCGGAAACTGAAAGTGAAGTCTGGAACTGGATGGTTTAAGCTCCGGAGCAATCCGGAGTTTTTCTTTGGAAAAGAGACTAACTCAGAGGGCTTTGGATTTTCTTAAAGATTTTTTTATAAGGAGCCATCTCCTTTTACTGTAAGAAAAGGCTTTTGGATAATTTTTATTTGTTTCCTGTTTTCTCGTAATTCACTCCCAATAAAGGCAGGCAAAAAATGACAAAACCCAATAAATCTCAAAAAAAACTCCATTACTACTATTTTTACCTGTTCGGTATTGCCCTAATTGGGGTTTTTGCAATTATCAAGGTTTTTGATTTTCCCTTTCCCTCAATCCATCCTCGGGACCTGGTTTTTTTCACTTTCTTTACCTTAATTTTCTCCCTTTTTGAAGTTGTTTTGCCTTCGGGGATGTATATGAATCTGCACTTCCCGGTAATGTCTGCTGTCCTTCTCCTTTTCGGTCCCCAGGCTACCATTATTTCCTTTATTCCTGCCCTAATCGCTGGTGGGATTCGCAGAAAAACCCCTATCAGAATACCTTTCAACATCGGGCAAAATGCTATAAGTTTATTAATTGCCAGCTGGGTTTTTTCTGTGGGAGATGGAATCCCCCACCAATTTAACTTAATTGAACACCTTCCCCTTGCCCTGGGAATTATTTTTGTTTATGATTTCATTAGTGTTTCCCTCGTATGCATTGCCATAACCCTTTTAAAAGGAGGAAACCTATTCCAGTCATTCCTTTCCAACTTTTTTTTAGAGCGGCTAAAGATCATTCCACTTTTCTACACAAACGGAATAATCCTTGCCCTTGTTTTCCAACACGAAGGAATCCTTGGTGGAATTCTTATTTCCCTTCCCCTTCTTTCAATCTATCTAATCCTTAGAGACCAAAAAATAATTTTCCAAACAAAAGAAACAGCTTTTAAAGATCCCCTTACCAGCCTTTTTAACCGTCGTTTTATGGATCAGTGGTTAAACAAAAACTTACCCAAAGCAATTTCAAAGGGTAGCGATCTAACCCTTTTAATGCTTGACATTGACGATTTTAAAAAGGTAAACGACCGCTATGGACATGAAGTTGGTGACAAAATACTGATTCAGGTTTCGAGGACAATCCGAGAAACTCTCCGGGATTGTGATGTTGTTGTTCGCTATGGGGGAGAAGAATTTGTCATTCTACTTCCCGATATAGACCTTAATACAGGCTACAGGATAGCAGAGAGAGTTAGAAAACAAATTGAGGAAATTGTCCCTTTCGAAGAAAAAAACCCTTCCGAAAACATAAAAGCCTCTTTGGGCATTACCTCGCTGCAAAACCAAACAGAAGAAAAAGTATCCCCCGAAACCCTTTTAAGGCAAGCAGACAAAGCAATATATCTTGCCAAACACGAAGGGAAAAATAGGGTTTATTCCTATTTTCCCGTTAATAATTAACCAAATAAGAAAAACCGAGAGTAGAAAACCCTCGATTATTAAAACATCCGTTTTTTCAGCTTAATTTTCTCAGCAAAACCAAAAAACCCAAGTTCAAACTTTCAGGAAACCAGTTATCAAGAAAGTCTTCGGAAAAAAGGAGGGCATTTAGCCCTCCTTTTTTATTTTTCCAGAAATTTAATTATCTCCCGCATGAAAGCAGGAAGATCCACCGGGGTTCGAGAGGAAACTATATTATAATCAACCACAACTTCTTCATCAACAAAATCTGCTCCAGCATTTTTAAGATCATCTTTTATTGCTGCGAAGGAAGTCATTTGATGACCGGAAACAATATCCGCAGAAATGAGAACCCAGCCACCATGGCAGATTGTTGCCACAAGTTTCTTCTCATTATACAAATCCTTAACCAGTTTTAATATATTCTCCTGTCTCCTTAGTCGATCGGGAGCCCACCCCCCGGGGACAATCACCCCATCAACCTTGGAAAGGTTAACATCTTCCGGTTTTGCATCAACTTTTACTCCCATTCCCTTTTTCCCCATATATTCTTCCTTATTCCCAACTACTGATACTTTTGCCCCTTCCTCCTTTAGCCGTAGAACTGGGTACCAGAGTTCAATATCTTCAAATTCCGCCTCAGCAAGAACCAAAACATGTTTTCCTCGCAAGCGCATTTTAACCCTCCTTGAAAGCTTTTACTGCTTTATTCGCATAAAATCAATTGAATCCTTCCTGCGGAGAAAAAAAGTGGAAAAACCAGAAAAGATGTTGTATCCTTATAATAAAAAGGGGGAATGAAATTGCTCGATTTTAAAGAAATCAGGAGAAGACTTAAAGAAGCTTTGGATACCCTTATTCCCGTTGCTAACCTAAAAGAAGGGGAAATTTTTATACTCGGGTGCAGCACAAGCGAGGTTCTCGGGGAAAAAATAGGTTCTGCCTCAAACATTGAAGTGGCAGAACACATTTTTCAGGCAGTATATGAAGAAACCCAAAAAGCCGGAGTTTATCTCGCGGTCCAGTGCTGTGAACATTTAAACCGGGCCCTGGTTGTCGAAGAGGCCTGTGCAAAAGAATACAATCTGGAAATTGTTAATTCCATCCCCCATTTAAAAGCAGGGGGAGCAACTGCTGCTACTGCAATGGAAAGATTCGAAAACCCCGTCTTAGTTGAATCAATTCAAGGACATGCAGGCATTGATATAGGGGACACCTTTATTGGAATGCATCTAAAGCCAGTTGTAGTCCCCGTCCGCCCTCCAACCCTTTCAATTGGTTCTGCTCACTTAACAATGGCCAGAACCCGTCCAAAATTAATCGGGGGAGAAAGGGCTAAGTACGCTTAGGGTTGTTTCTGAAAAAACGGTAAAATATTACCCCAAAAACAAATCCTCCTATATG
>PUKG01000182.1 GCA_003550445.1 Halobacteroidaceae bacterium | reverse complement strand
TAAAAGAGCGGTTCCGATCCCTTTCCCCTGGGCACGTTCTGTGACAACAATGCCTTCAATTCTCATGTGACCTTTTTTCAGTCTGGGAGCTTCAAAAAATTTAATCACCTTTCTCATTACCGCACCAAAAAATCCAAATTCTTTTAATAAAAGATCCCAGCTGTATTTGACAAATCCACCCTCTCTAAATCCAAGACCTACCAGGCCCAGAAGGTTTCCCTGGTTATCTAATGCATATAAACCCTTTGAAAGATCCATGCTTTGTCTGAGTATGCGGAGGGCCTGGTCTTTAGAGCGGGGTATAAGTAAAAGTCCATCATATTTTTGTCGGAATTCCCCATAGTAAACTTCTGCTGCCTGGGCAACCATATCTCCGGGTAATTTTTTGGTTATTTTTACACCACCCAATTTTTGATCCAACATTTTTATCGCTCCTCCTTTTAAGTAAGGCCCGGTTTTCCCAGGTTCCTCTGCCTTTCTTTTTGCATTATACCCGGTTGATAGTATGGGTTGGACCCTACAAAGGTGTGGGTTGGGTATGGTTTTTGGCGATGGGTTACAAAAACCATAAAGGGCAAAAAAACAAAAAAAACTGCTATATCCAATCAGCAGTCTCAAAAATAACCCCCTTAGTCTCTTTTAAAAGGACAACCGGTCCATTTCTTAATTAATTCTTAATATATTCTTCATAAAAACTAAAAATTGATAGTTTAAAATAGACATTGGATAAATGAATTAATAATTTTTGAATGGAGGAAATCATATGTTATATCTTAACCAGGTTGAAAAAGTTTATAAAAATGGTTCAAATCGTATTGAAGCCCTTCAAGAAATCAGCATCAAAGTTTCACCCCATACCTTCCTTGCTGTCCAGGGCAAATCGGGGTCAGGAAAAACAACACTGCTAAATATCCTTGGCTGTCTTGACCGACCGGAATCAGGAAATTATTTAATTGATGGAGATGATACCAGCCTTAAATCTGATAATGAACTGGCTGCATTACGCAACAATAAGTTTGGTTTTGTTTTTCAGTCTTTTAACCTGATGCCCCGGTTCAATGCCCTGGAAAATGTAATTATTCCTTTTTTATACAGCCCCAACCCTCCAGGCAAACCAAAAGAAGCGGCCAAACAAATGTTAGAAAAAGTTGGCCTTTCCGATCGCACCAAACATCTCCCGGGAGAACTATCTGGCGGACAGCAGCAAAGGGTTGCAATAGCACGAGCCCTTGTAAATAATCCAGATATAATTTTAGCAGATGAACCAACGGGGGCCCTGGACAATCAAACCAGCCAGGAAATTTTGGATATACTGGCAGAACTTAATTCAGAAGGCAAAACAGTTATTATTGTTACCCATGAAAAAGATATTGCCAACCAGTGCCCATATGTATTGACTCTTTCTGATGGTCGAGTGGTTGATTTGAAAAAACCTGGTAATGATACCTTATCCAATGGAGGGGTGACTGTTTTATGAAAAAATCACTTTTATTCAGAAGCACTTTTAAGCACTTAAGCGCAAATAGCCTTACAACACTATTTATGTGTGTGGGAATTATGATCGGGGTTGCTGTTTTGGTTGCGGTAATTGCCCTTGGACGTGGTACAGAAGCCCGTATTTTGGATCGAATTGATCGTTTTGGAGAAACAGATTCCTTTACCATCCGAACCGTACCCTGGGGACTTGGGGGAGGTGGATTGAGAGATGACCACGGAGAACTTTTGTTAGGTTTCGATCACATTGATGCCTTACCAGACCACATACCGGGAATTGCTACAGTGCTCCCTACTTTTAACGCAAGAAACCCGGTCTCCGCTGGCCAGGAAAAACTTGAAGATATCGCCGTCCAGGGTGTTGCATTAAACTATCAGGAGGTTCGAAATTTAAACATCTACTCCGGTTCTTTTTTTAGTGAAACAGATATTCAGTCCGGTTCCCACAGTGCTGTAATTGGACCTGCTTTAGCCAACCATTTTTTCCCGAGGGAAAACCCCCTTGGGAAATTTATCCAGGTGGAAGACATGCAGTTAGAAGTTATTGGTGTTCTTGATACAAGGGGAATAAGCAACAGTGGAAGAAATGCAGATCAGATTGTTTTGGTTCCCCACGGTGTTTTTGTAGAACTTTTCCAGCCTTTGGGATTAAGTACGGTTACGGTAAGGGTGGAAAATCCCGCTAATTTGGAAAAGTTAGCCGCGGAAACTCAAAATTATTTTGAAGAAATTTACCCTGGACATCAAATTTTTGTCCGCTATCCTATGGCGACAGCAAGAGCAAGAGATGAAATAGCAAATACTTTGTCCTTTTATCTAAAAATAATTGCCGGGACCTCTCTTTTAATTGGAGGAACCGTTATGATGAATCTTACCAATCTTTCAATTTCTGGTCGAATTCGGGAAATTGGTTTGCGCAAAGCCCTGGGAGCTCGAAATAAAGACATATCCGGTCAGGTATTAGCAGAAACAGCTTTAATATCAATTATTGCTGGCGTGGTGGGAATTCTACTTGGTTATCTTCTCACCAATGAATTAGCCGACCGGCTTGAATTAAGGTCGATTTTTTCCTGGCATGCCCCCGTTTTTGGTTTGTTTTTTGCTCTCTTAATAGGTCTTGTTTTTGGTGTTCGCCCGGCAAAAAGGGCAGCCAAATTGGACCCAGTATTAGCCCTTAGGGGTTCACAACAAAAATGAAAACCCATCGAAAACAATATAAAACAATCCTATCACTTGTTTTAAGAACAATAGCGGTTAATAAAAAACGTTGCTTTTTGGCTGTTTTAGGGATTATTATTGGCATTTCTGCTGTAACAACAATGGCTTCCCTTGGGTTTAGTTCACAACAACAATTAATTACTGAATTGCAAAAACTTGGCACCAATATGCTAATTATAGAATCGGGCATTGTCCTGCCTAACCGTAGCAGACGAATAATAGAGGTAGATACAATGACAGAAAAAGATATACCTTTAATAAAAAATGGAGTTGATGGCATTAATGCCATCGCTCCTGTTTTCCTTCGTCCTGGGATAGTAAGGACCGAAGAAATTTCTGTAGTTACAACTTCTATTGCTACTCGCCCTCCTTTCATGCAGATCTCTTCCCTTGATATTTCTGAAGGCAGTTCTTTTTCCGATGAAGACGTTAACCAAGCCCAACCCGTAATTTTGCTCGGGCAAACTGTGGCTTCCCTTCTTTTTAATAATACCGATCCTATTGGCAAATCGGTTATTCTTAACAATACTGATTTAAAGGTAATAGGGGTTATTGCAGAAAAAGGACTGGACGCCAATAATGAAGACCTGGACAATATGGTGATAATTCCCCTTACCACCGCCCAAAAACTTGGAATACTGGGAATTAAGGAATATTTAACTCACATTTACATCGAAGTCAAACAAACAGAAATAATTCCGAGAGTTAAAGAAGAAATCCAGCCAATTTTACGAGCTTCCCATAACTTAAATGAAAACGAACCAGATGATTTTAACATTATCGACCAGGCCCAGCTTCTTGCTGCCCAAACTGATATTCTTGGATCGGTAAGAAATTTAATAAATGTACTGGCTATAATCACACTCTTGGGGGGAGGTCTTGGAATAACTGCTGTTCAACTAATTTCCATTCGAGAGCGGATCTGGGAAATTGGCCTCCACCGGGCCCTAGGGGCTCGTCAAAAAGATATAGCTTTTCAGTTTATTTTTGAGTCAACAATACTTGGAGGAATTGGTGGCCTTGTTGGGGCTGTTTTTGGAGTAATTTTCCCAGTAGCAATCGCTTTAGCCTTTTCCCTTACACCTATTATAGCGTGGTCTATGCTAATAATCTCTCTTTTTATCAGTGTTTTAATAGGTATCGTAGCGGGAATTTATCCTGCTTTTTATGCATCAAAACTTAATCCAGTTGTTGCTTTAAGGTCTTAATTTTTTGGCTCATCCCCGATTATAAGCCCAGTCCCAGGCAATTTCCCTTTTTTTTGCAAATCAGATTTGCTTTTCAAATCCTACCAAAAATATTTTACCGACCAGGCTCTAAAAAACATAGTCCTTTAGATTTTGTTATCATATGAAAACTACTTTTGAAAAAATTTTCTGAATATGGTAAAATGATGATAATTGGGAAAAATAGGTTTTTTTTGATAAACATAAACGGTAACAAAATTTTAATTGTTAACCATTTTAGTTATTCTTACTTTTCCCAGAAATTTCTTTGCAAATTTATTTTTTTCCCATAAGTTTTACACCCAAAATTTTAAATCAGGGAAAGGTTGGGAAATTTTCATGAATCTTTACATCAAAAAAGTTTTTGAAGAATTACCTCCAGGTTTAAATGAAAAGATCCCCATAAAATTCAATACAAGTGATAGACTAAGTATTCTTCAAGCTGAAAACGTATTTTCTAAGGAAAAAGCATTCAATTGCTATAAGTTCTTTACTGTCTATTCTAACTCCCATCCAACTTTAAAAATAAGTTCCAAAAAATTTAAAATTAAAAAAAGTAAATTGTTCTCGGTGAACCCAGGCCAGGAGCATTGTTTTGAAATAACTGGAAAAGTTCCCGATTATAATGTGATTTTCATTGATAAACAATTCCTTAAAGAAACATCAAAAGAACTTTTTAAAACAACCAAGATCAATTTTGAAAACAGAAGTAATCAAATTTCCCCTCAACTTCACCATCTTTTTAAGAAATTTATTTATGAGGACAAAAATAAACAGCCAGGTTATAAATTTGTATTGCAGGCTTTGAACATGCAGATAGCAGTCACTATTTTAAGAGAAATTAGAAATAATACTAACTTAAAAGACCACCTACCGGGTAACTATAAAGATGTAAGAGCTGTAAGGAAAATAGTCGATTTTATAGAAAGTAATTACCAGAAAAACTTTTCTCTTGATGACCTGGCCAGGGAAGTTAATTACAGCCCTTTTCACCTTATCAGAATTTTTAAAAACGGAACAGGGAAAACACCTTTCGAATATTTACAATACATAAAGATTTTAAAAGCCAAAGAAATCCTGCAAAATAGTGAAAAAACAATAACCGAAGTTTGTTTTGAAGCAGGTTTTAATAACCGTTCCCATTTTATTTCGGTTTTCAAAAAAAATGTGGGTGTGCCCCCTTCCAAATTTAGATATGGAAGGCTAAAATAGTTTGCAAGGTTTGAATTTGTTTCAAAAAATTTCCCAAAGGGTCCTGGCAAGAAAAAAACTTGTTGAGTTTTTAATAATTTTGGTTCACCCTTTTTACCCCTTTTTCCCAATGCGCTTTAATACCTTTAGGAAACTTTTTGGGGTAAAAACCATTTAATACCGCTAAAATTTGATATGCGAAATTTCTGTCCCCAAAGATGGCTTTTGCCATCTTTTTTTATTTTAGCAATATACCTAACGGGCACAGCAATACGGGAAACACAAGAGGGTTTGTTTTTAATATATAGTGAAATTGGTAATTTGGTTTTACGTACTAAAGTATTGAAATGAAAGAATAATTGACCCTGCCCTGTTAACGCAAGTTCTGGAAGTTTAAGAGAAAAGTTATCTAAACTGGGGGGTGGTTTGCAACCCGAGAAAAAACTTGTTTTCTTATCCCTTAATTTTTCCAAGGAATAAATAAACTTCCTGAGAAAAAGGAAAATCTCTGTTTCTTTATTTTAACAATTTATCAAGGAGGTTTTTGCATGGTTAAAAAGATGTCCTATATTTTAATCGCTGGTTTAGTAATGGTATTTTCTCTGACAGGTTGTTTCTCTTCCGACCCCACCTATACCCTTGAGGTCGATGTGGACGGCCAGGGCGAAGTAAAATATCCTTCAGGACCTTTCAACCCGGCGACTGTGGTTGATCTTGAGGTTATCCCTGAGCAAGGTTGGGATTTTTCTTATTGGGGGGGGCCTGATAGGAATGCAGTAGCTGTTTTGGACCAAGAAGACGGGCTTTATTCTATAAAGATGGACAAAGACAAAGAGATTACTGCAGTATTTGAGGAGTTTCAAGATCCTGTTTATCTCACTATAGATGTAGAAGGACAGGGATCCGTTCATCCTGATGGGG
>PUKG01000080.1 GCA_003550445.1 Halobacteroidaceae bacterium | reverse complement strand
GAGCTGAATAACATGTTTGACCGGGTTATGCAGACCATTGATGAGGGAATTAAATCTCTAAGTACCGGTGATCTGGAAACTGCTGTCAAGGTTCTTCGCTTTGAAGATGAGGTTGATGATCTGGAAAACACTTACCGGGAAAATCATATTCAAAGATTAAATGAGGGCCTTTGTTATCCGGGTTCTGGCATTGTTTTTGTAGATGTTCTAAGCAATCTGGAAAGAATTGGTGACCATGTTTCCAACATAGCCAAGATTATGCTAAAAGACAGGAATTAAAATAGTCTAATTTCCACTTTATGGGATAAAAAATCCCTGGGGGAGCTGGTAAGAAGGACAAAGATTAAAAAGGGAGAATATATATCACGAGGTGAAACACCCATGAAAAGGCTTACGGAAAAGCGAAAAAACGAAATACTGGGAATTATTTTTATTGTCCTGGGCCTTATTAACCTCCTCCATCTTTTTTGGGGTGACACGGGAAGGTTTGGAGAAACAATGTTTGGCTTTATTAATCTCTTCCTGGGGCAGGGTGTTTATCTTTTTCCCTTTTTGCTCTTTTTTATTGGGTACCAATTAATCAAGAAAAAGACTATTCAGCTGGGTCTTTCCCAACTGGGAATTACTATAGTTTTCCTTGTGTTTTTAGCCTTTTTTCACGCCGGTCTTCCCGCAGGAGAGGAGATTTATGAGGGTTTGCGGGGTCGGGGTGGAGGCCTTTTCGGGGGTAGCCTGATTTGGCTTGTCAGGCAGTTTTTTACCGGGCCTTTTACCTTTATTGTACTTGGAGTTCTTGGTTTAATTGGTCTCCTTTTTTGGTCAGGGATGGAATTATCCGACCTCTGGGCAAAATTTATCCGGCTCTTCTCCTTTAGGAAAAAAGAGAGGAAATCCCGGCGGAAAAAAAGAAAAGTTGCCAAGCCAAGCCCTGTAGAAGACATTCCCCCCGAGCCCATTAATGAAGCTTTTGAAGAGGAAAAAGATGAAGATGAAGAGGCTCCGGTGGTTACACCTAAACCCGGAACCGGTTATCGGCTTCCTCCTTTACACCTTTTACGGAATCACAACGGTTCTACCCATAAAAAACCCAATGACCAATCACAACTTTTAGAAAAAACCCTGAGTGATTTTGGAATTGAAGCTCAGGTAATTAAAGTTACCCACGGACCAAGGATTTCTCGTTACGAATTACAGCCCGCTCCCGGGGTTAAGGTTAGCCGAATTGTAAATCTCGCAGATGATATTGCTCTTGCCCTTGCTGCTCCGGATGTAAGGATTGAAGCTCCTATCCCGGGGAAAGCCGCTCTTGGGATAGAGGTTCCCCACAATGCACAGCAGGTTGTTGGTTTAAGGGAGATCATTGCAAGTAGTTCTTTTGCTGATAACCCTGCTCTTCTGGCCCTTGTTTTGGGGAAAGATATTAGCGGGCAACCGGTTGTAAAGGACCTGGGGAAGATGCCCCACCTTTTAATTGCTGGGGCAACAGGGACAGGAAAGAGTGTTGCCCTGAATACCCTGATTTTAAGCCTTTTATATCGGGCAACCCCCGAAGAAATCCGACTTGTCCTAATTGATCCTAAACAGGTGGAGTTAACAAATTTTAAAGCCCTGCCTCATTTACTTGTTCCGGTAGTTAACCAGGTAACCAAAGCCGCCGGAGTTTTACAGCAGATGGTCCAGGAAATGCAGAACCGGTATGAACTTTTTGCAGAGCTTGGGGTTAGAGGAATTAGCGAATATAATGAAATCCAGGAAATGGAGGACCCGGAAAAGGTTCTTCCCCTGATTGTAATAATTATTGATGAGCTTGCCGATTTGATGATGGCTGCCCCAAAAGATGTAGAGGACTCAATATGCAGACTGGCCCAAATGGCAAGGGCTGCAGGGATTCACCTTATTATTGCAACACAGAGGCCTTCAGTCGACATAATTACAGGGTTAATAAAGGTAAATATACCAACCAGGATTTCTTTCTATGTTTCCTCTCAGACTGATTCCAGGACAATTCTGGATATGGGGGGAGCAGAAAAATTAATGGGTGATGGAGACATGCTTTATTCGCCCGTGGGAGCTATTAAGCCGGTCAGAATTCAGGGTCCTTTTGTTTCCACTGCCGAGGTTAAAAAAGTGGTTAAGTTTATTAAAGATCAACAGGATCCCAACTATGAAATGGAACTAGAGGATATTGGAACCGCCGAAACCAGTGTTGGTAGTGAGAAAAGGGATGCTCTTTATCCCGAAGCTGTTCGGATGGTAGTGGAAAGTGGTCAGGCAAGTATTTCCATTTTGCAGAGAAGAATGAATATTGGTTATACCAGGGCTGCCAGGATGATTGATACAATGGAACAGGATGGAATAATTGGTGCTTTTGCTGGAAGCAAACCCCGAAAGGTTTTGTTGGGAAAAGAGGACCTCCCAGAGTTTCTGGAAGAAATCCAAAGCAGATAGGGATGGGTTAAATGGAAAGGTTTTACCTTGAGTACAAGATTTTGGAAAATCGGGTGGGGCTTTTGGGAGATGTAACATCTCTTATGGGTATGCTGGGGATTAACATTATCAGTATTGGGGGCATTCCGCCTGACAGAAGATGTTTTCTTTTAGAAGTTCCCGGTCCAGAATATCTTACTCCAGTAAAAAGTTCCCTTGGCTTATCTCCCCACCTGGAATTACTCGAACTTCATCCCCCCGATTATATTGATTTGCTCACCATGAGACACGGCAGAAAAATTTTTGCTGAGGGAGATCCTCCGATGTTCCATTTTCGCAGGCAGGAACTTCCAGTTTTGGTAGATTTTCTTGCAGAAACCATCCGGGAAAAAGAATTTCCTGTAATCGGGATTCAGGGTTCCCCCAGAGTGGGTAAAACTGAGGTTGCCATTGCATCCTGTGTTCATGCCAATAAAAAGTGGATCCTTTTTTCAACTACTTTTGTCAGACAACTTGCTCGAGAAGCGATGGATTTTTCTGAACTTGAAGAAGATAGTGTAATTATTATTGATGCATTGACCTCTCTTCACCGGGCCGGGCCAAAACACCGGAAGCTTTTAAAAGAGGTTTTGGAACAACCCCAAGCCAAAATTATTGAACATCCTGGAGTTTTTGTTGATGAACTGGATTATGAGTATCGGAATTTTGACGCCCTTATTTTCCTTAAGCGGGATGAGAATGGAGAGGAAGAAGAGGAGGAGCTAGAACCGCTTCCGTATAACCAATTTGACATTAGTTAAAGGGTGGGTGCCGATGAAGCAAATAGGAAAAGAATTAAAAGAAGTAAGGGAGGAAAAGGGTATTTCTCTGGATGAAGTTGCGGAGAAAACCAAAATCCAAACCCGATTTTTAAAGGCTATTGAAAATGGTAACTGGGAAGATTTACCAGAAGAAGTTTATTTGCGGGGATTTTTAAGAACATATGCGGAAGCCCTGGGGCTGGACGGCAAGGAATTTGTTGAAAGCTATAACCGGTCCCTTAACCAGGATATACCTCCTTCCCTGCCAGAAGATGATGAAGAAGAAGAAAGCTCAAGCCAATTTTTGTTGCTGATGATTATTATAATTTTAATAGGCCTGGGAGTAATAGGGGTCCTGGCCTGGTATTTCCTGTTTTAGGGGCCTAAAATGACCTGGTATGAAATCATTTTAGTTGCCTTTCTTCTTCTGGCGATGATTGTGGGGGCAAGGAGAGGGTTTTTCTCCTCATTCCTACGAACCATAAAATTTTTGCTGGCTCCAGTATTATTTTATCTTTGGGCTTTTCCCGTTGCTCGTTCAATTATCGAGAGTCTTAATTTAACCAGATATATGGAAACTGCTTTACAGGAGGTAATCAGCCCTGTGGCCGGGAGTTTTGGTGAACAGGTTGATTCGTACCTCCAGCAGATTTCCATTTCCCAACCCAGTGATTCTTTTATCAGGGAAGCTTTAAATGTTGAAGAAATAGGGGCCCTTGGTCAGAGTTCGGGGGAAATAATCGAGCTTCTTGGCGAAACTCTCTCTTTTGTGTTTGCCCTTCATGCGGCCTTTTTCCTCCTGTTTATTGTTGCTTTTCTGGCAGAAAAAGTGGTTATTTTAATTCTTGATACCCTAATCAGGGGGAAAGGTAAACTTCCAGCCTGGTCCAAAATTTTGGGGGGAGTTTTAACAGCAGGACATCTTGTTTTATTCCTGGTTTTTTTCCTGATGTTGATTCAACCCGTATTTGACTTTTTTATTATTGATTTTCCTGACTACTTAAATCCATATGGTTATGTTCAGGCCTGGCAGGAACCATTACGGCCCTGGCTTGTGGAACAAATTCGGATTTTTATCCTGGGAGGATAATTGATGCAGAATGGAGTTCGAGAACCATTTTATTCCCGCTGGGGTTTTTCGGAACTGGTTTTAATTTTTTCTGGTCCCCTTTTGCTGATAATTCTTTTTAATATGTTTTTTTCTCCCGAAGGGGTGTGGGCGCCACTTATTTCTGGACTCATCCAGGCATTGGGTTTGCTTCTTTTTACCTGGTTGTTTATTGTCCTTGGGTTTAAATATGATTTTTTTGGCAGCAAATTTCTTGGAATATCTGGATTTTGGGGAAAAATTTTAAAGTGGAGCTTTATCCTTTGGTTTGGGGCTACAATAATTAATTTTTTATTTCAACTTTTAATGGCCTGGTTATTTGATTTAACTCCCCAACCTCAGGAAATAATATCTTATATCGTAACCAATGTGGAAGGGGTTCACATTATACTTTATGCAATATTAATTGTTGTCCTTGCCCCTTTAGCGGAAGAGGTTTTTTTTAGGGGACTACTATACACCTATTTAAGGAACTGGATAAATATTGGG
Organism: Halobacteroidaceae bacterium; assembly: GCA_003550445.1. Taxonomy (GTDB): domain Bacteria; phylum Bacillota; class Halanaerobiia; order B1SED10-174; family B1SED10-174; genus T1SED10-26. The sequence continues at coordinate 1,246 of PUKG01000080.1, read as the reverse complement.
GGAGCAGCCCTTATAAGCAGTTGTCTTTTTGCCCTTGCTCATGGGGAAATTTGGGCTTTTTTACCTACTTTTTTAGCCGGCCTTGGGTTTACCTTTGTCTTTGAAAAAGCTAAAAGCCTCTGGGCACCCATAATTGCCCATGTAATCTGGAATGGGATGGGTTTGTTAATAGTTTTTTTCGCAATGTCTTATGGAATTTACTAGGGGGAAAAAAAATGAAAATCCTTTTAACCAATGATGATGGCTTATATGCACCGGGGATAAACCGCCTGTACCAGGTATTAAAGGAAAAACATACAGTTTATATGGTTGCTCCGGAAAGGGAAATGAGCGCAACCGGGCATGCCATTACCCTCCATAAGCCCCTCCGGGTAAAGGAAGTTGAACTGGAGGCTGGAATTGCCCGGGCCGTTAATGGGACCCCCTCTGATTGTGTTAAACTTGCCCTTGAAGCAATTTTACCTACCCCACCAGATCTTGTGATTTCGGGAATTAACAGTGGACCTAATCTTGGGAATGATGTTTTTTATTCCGGAACTGTTTCTGCTGCTGTTGAAGGTTTTTTCCTGGGGTACCCAGCCCTGGCTGTTTCGCTGGTTCTTGAAGATGATTTCCGAGATTTTTCTTTCGGGGCGTACTATATTAATGAACTGTTATCCAGAAATGGTTCAAAAATTGTAGATGGAAAATATCTTCTTAATATAAATTTCCCCCCTATACCAGGTGAGGAGGTTAAAGGAACAAAAATCACCCGATTAAGCAAAAGAAACTATTCCAATATTTTTGACCAGAGAATTGATCCCCGGGGGCAAAAGTATTACTGGATGACAGGTAGTATCGAAGAAAAGGAAGAAAAGGAAAGCGATACCCTGGCAATAAAGGAAGGTTTTGTATCTGTTACCCCACTTTGTGTTGACCTTACCAACCATCAGGAAATTCCCGAGTTAAGAAAAATGGAGTGGTAAAGAAGATTTCTTTTTTTGTCGTAAAAAAATGGGGACGGTCCATTGGGTGGAACAAAATATTTTATAAGGGGGCTAAATTTTGGCTGGAATAAAAATCGTAACCGATAGTGCTTCAAGTCTTCCCGAGTTCCTGGTTAAGAAATTAAATATTGAGGTAGTTAAAATTCCTGTAACCTGCAATGGTAAAGAGGTTCCCACGGAGACCTATGATGAATTTTACCGTTTTTTGGAGGAGGGAGAAATGCCAAAAACTTCTGCTCCTTCCCCCGGGGATTTTCTGG
>PUKG01000054.1 GCA_003550445.1 Halobacteroidaceae bacterium | reverse complement strand
AGTTCTTCTCCCAGGGGCCTATTTTTGTAGATCGGGGTTCCCCCCACCCGAAGGGGTGGGCGGGGGGTATCCGGATAAACTGGAAGGAGTGGCAGGTAACGCCAGTGAGTATTATCAGAGTTTTCAGCCAGGATTTCTAAATCCCAATCCCTTCTAATCCTTGAATAATTATATCCAACCTCCAAAAGACCGTTATCTCCACAATCCGTACAGAGATAACGTTCTGGTTCAGGTTTATAGGTTTTACCGCAATTAATACAACTAAGTCCCTCGACGTACTGCATAATATCCCCTTCCTTAAAGAAGTCCGGTTTCCTTATTAAACTCCCTTATAGCACGGTCAATTTCCTCTCCCTGCTTCCTGAATTCCGTCCAGTAATTATCGTAATCGTACCACTGGGCATTTAGATCATCCAGTTCTCGTCCCTGCTGTTCGATCCAGGTGAAATATTTTAGCTGGTGGATCCTTTTTTTCCCAACATAAGTTAGTTCTTCAAGATAATCAGTTTTCAGCGCCTGGAGGTTCCGGTGATAGGCAACTGCTGCTGCTTCAGCATCAAAATCACCATCTTTTTCTCTCATTTCTTCCAGGCGTGATCCGTATAGCTCCATGGAATCGGTGAAAACTGTCATAATAAAATCGTTGCTGCCCAATTCATAGTACTTGGCCATCTTTATTGCCCCTGCAAGATTAGCTACACTGGAAACTCCCATTAGTTCGAGTTTTTCAATTACTTCCGGCTTAACCCCCTGCTTTTCCAGGTAGCGTTTCCCCTCTTCTTCATTAAATAACCGGACTGCAGCCATAACATCGTTATCATCAATTCCAACAATCATATCCGTATTTCGGGCATTGTGGATCCAGGGGACATGTTTGTCACCGATCCCTTCCAATCTGTGTTCTCCATAACCATTTTGGAGAAGGGTAGGACACTGCAGGGCTTCTCCTACAGCCAGACGGCTTTCCGGGTAAAGTACCTTGAGGTACTCTCCCGCTGCCATGGTTCCCGCTGAGCCGGTAGTAACGATAGTCCCCGCAAGTCTATCTTTTGGTCCCATTTTTTCGCGGAGAACTTCGGCCATTGCGTTTCCGGTAACTTCATAGTGCCAGAGGTGATTTCCCAGTTCTTCAAACTGGTTAAAAATTACCACGTTATCCCTTGTCCTGCGCAGTTCCCAGCATTTATCAAAAATTTCCTTAACATTGCTTTCAGTACCCGGGGTTCCAATTACTTCCCCGGCAATACGTGAAAGCCATTCAAACCTTTCCCGGCTCATCCCTTCAGGCAGGATTGCAATGGATTCGCAACCCAAGAGCTCCGAATTATAAGCTCCCCCCCGGCAGTAGTTTCCGGTGGATGGCCAGACTGCCTTTTCCCTGGTTGGGTCAAATTGGCCGGTAATCAGGCGGGGAACCAGGCACCCAAAAGTTGCTCCAACCTTGTGGGCCCCTGTGGGAAACCATTTACCTACCAGGCCAATAATCCGGGCGGACACACCAGAAATTTCGGGGGGAATTTCCAGGTAATTGACTCCCCCGTAAAGGCCTCCTTCTTCCTTTGGTTCATTTTTCCAGGTTATCCGGAAAAGATTAAGGTTATTTACATCCCAGAGGCCAACATCCCTGAGTTTTTCCTTGATTTTTTCCGGAACCAACTCCGGGTTTTTTTGTTGGGCAATGGTGGGAATTAAAACCTGCTTTTCTCGGGCCCTTTGGATTGCATTTTTCCGACCTTCAGGATTAATTGTTAAATCAATTCTCATGGTCTGCCCCCCATTGTTAAAGCCATTATTGCTTTGGCAGTATGCAGACGGTTTTCAGCCTCATCGTAAACTATGGACTGGGGCCCATCAATTACGGGGTCCGTTACCTCGTTCCCCCTGTCGGCAGGAAGGGCATGCATGTAATAGGCATTTTTATCAGCAAGGCCCATTCTCCGCTCGTCACAGATCCAGTCTTTATTTTTTTCCAGGTTTTCTTTCATCTGGGCTTTTCCTTCTTCACTGTAGGGATCTTCTACTCCCAAAAATCCTCCCCAGCTCTTGGGGATTACAATCTGGGCGTCGGCAAAACCTTCGTCCATATCATGGGTTATTTTCAAGCTTCCCCCATTTTCCTCGGCATTTCTTTTTGCCTGTTCCATAATTGGTTCCATCAAAGGAAACTCCTTGGGATAAGCAAAGGTCAGGTCCATACCATAGCGGGTAAAAAGAAGGGCCTGGGTCTGGGGAACAGAAAGGGGTTTGGCATGGCTTGTGGCATAAGCCCAGGAAATGGTCACCTTAACACCTTTCGGGTCTCCAAGCTTTTCCCTGATTGTCATCAGGTCGGCAAGCCCCTGCAGGGGATGGTAAAAATCATCCTGCATATTAATAATGGGAATTTCAGAGTTTTCAGCCAGGGTCCGTAAGTACTTGTTGCCGATGCCATAATCACAATAACGAATGGCGATACCATGCCCAAAACGGGACAGGACCTTTGCTGTATCCCTTGCAACCTCTCCGTGGGAAATCTGTAATTTATCCGGGGTAAGGTCGTGGGCATGACCTCCCAGCTGGGTCATCCCCGCTTCAATTGAGTTCCTGGTCCTTGTTGATTGCTCAAAAAACATCATAAAAAGGGTTTTTGCCCGCAGCATGTGATCTGTGTATTCATTCTGGGCAAATTTCATTTTTAAATCTTTGGAAACCTCAAATACGGTTTCCAGTTGATCCTTGGACCACTCCTGGGTGGTAATAAAATCTTTTCCTCTAAAAATTGAATTCATACAAACACCTCCATTATTTTTTCCCTATACTTTATGGGGCAAATGTGCATAAAAAGCAGCAGCCTGCCAGAGGTCTTCAATGGGAACCTGGTCGTTGACCGTGTGGGCATAAATTTCATTTCCCGGACCAAAACCAATTGAGGGAATATCTAATAGTCCCATTATCGCAACCCCATTAGTGCTGAAATTCCACTTGTCCACTTTGGGTTTTTTCCCAAACATCTCTTGAAAAGCATTGGTTGCACTTTCGATAACTGGATGTTCGGGGGGAACAACCCAGGTAGGATAATATTTTTCTGTGGGGTAAACCAGGCCCGTATAACTGGGAGTATCATAATGAAGCATTTCTACTCTGGCTTCCGATCCTGCTTTTTCAATAACTTCTTTAACCTGTCCAATGGCCAATTCTTTATCTTCACCATCGGTAAGGCGACGGTCAAGGTAGGCGATTGTCCTGTTGGGAATCGCATTAAGACTGGGAGTCTCGTTGGTAATATGGGTCATGGCAATTGTTCCCTTACCCAAAAACTCATCTTCATGCAGGCGGGAATTCAACTCCTTAATTCCCTGAATGATAGGAGCCATTTTGTAGATTGAATTAACCCCCCGCTCGGGGGCACTGCCGTGGCAGGAAATTCCTTCGGTAATAATTTTCATTTCCATCCTGCCCCTTTGCCCCCGGTAAATGTTAAGGTTTGTTGGTTCGGTAATAACAACAAATTCCGGCTGAAGACCACCCTCTCGGACAATGTACTGCCAGCATAAGCCATCACAATCTTCTTCCTGGACACTTCCTACGAAATAAAGGCTGAATTCTTCGTGCAATTTCAGGTCTTTAATTACCTTGCCAGCGTAAACCATGGCAGCCATGCCGCTTTTCTGGTCACAGGCTCCCCTTCCATAAATAATTCCATCTTCCATCTTCCCCTGAAAAGGATCCCACTGCCATTCATCGGGGTTACCAACACCTACACAGTCAATGTGGGCATCGTAGGCTATTACCCGAGGTCCTGACCCAATCCGGCCAAGAACATTTCCCATTGGATCAATTTTTACCTCATCAAACCCTACTTTTTCCATCTCTTCTTTGATCCTCTGGATCACTTCCTTTTCCTGGCAGCTCTCACTTGGAATGGCTATAATATCCCGCAAGAACTGAACCATATCCTGCTCATAGCTTTTCGCCTTTTCTCCAATTTTCTTAACCAGTTCCTGCATTTTTATTTGCCCCCCCTATTTAAAGTTATAGTTAATATTTATTATCAGACTTCAATAAAAATTAAAATTTTCCTGCCTGTTTTTTTAACTATCTGCCTTATTGAAAACCCCTTTTTTCTCTGCAAAAACTGGAGATTCCAATATTCGAAAACAAAAAAGCCCCCTGAAAAGGGAGCATCTTTTTGGCTATTCCTCTTACTCAACAGCAAATTGTTTTAAAACGGTGAGCAAATCCTTAGAAAGTCCTCTCAAGTCATCCCCTGAATCAGCAATTTCCTCACTTGCTCGGGCATTTTCTTCGGCATCTTTGCTCACATTCTCAACTGTTTTTACCACCTCATCGCTTGAAGCCGATTGTTCTTCTGAAGCCGCAGCAACTTCCCGGGCAAGGTCGGCCATTTTTTCCACCATTGTCACCACTTCTTCTGTGTTAGTCACCTGTTTTTGGGTACTGGTGGTTATATCTTCCATAAAGGAATTAATTTTCTCGATTGCTTCCTTAACCCTGATGCTCTGTTTATTCTGGCCTTCAATATTCCTGGTTATTTCCCCCATTTTTTCTGTAACGTCATTTACCGCTCCATGGATATGAGCAAATGCTTCCCCTGCTTCCATTACAATCTGGCTTCCCTGTTTTACCCTATCGCTACCCTTGCGGCTGGTTTCTACAGCACTCTCCACTTCTTTTTGAATCCTTTTAATTAAGTGGCCTATATCTCCGGTAGCCTCCTGGGAGCGATCAGCAAGATCGCTTATCGCGGAAGCAACAACAGCAAAACCTTTACCGTGTTCCCCGGCCCTGGCAGCTTCAATGGACGCATTAAGGGCAAGAAGGTTGGTTTGTTCGGCAATGTCATCGATCAATTCCACTATTTCCCCTATTTTCCCAGCCGAACCACCCAGTTCTTCTGCAGCACCTGCCATCTGCCCTACCAGTTGGTTTATCCCTTCCATTTCGGTAACGGTTTTTTGAAGGTATTCTTTTCCTTCCTGGGTTATCGCCAGTGTTTTTTGCATCTCCTGGTTGGTTTCCCGGGTTTTCCCCGAAGATTCCGCTGATGTTTTTTCCATTTCTTCAGCAGCATCCTTAACAGCATCAACTTCTCCGGCTATTGTCTCCACGTTCTGATCAACTTCATTTAACGATCTATTAAGCTCTATAATTGATCCTGAAACCTTCTCCGCATTTTCCGAAGTCTTTTGAATATTATCGGCAACTTCCTGGATTGAGGCCCCCATTTCCTGCATTGTAGCAGTAAGTTCTTCTACAGATCCCGCCTGGGATTCAGTACTTGCAGAGAGCCCCTCGGTGGAACCGGCAATTTTTTCCGAAGCCTCCCAAATTGCTTCGGCAGCTTTTTGAATTTCAGCCATTATTTCCTTCTGGTTGCTTATTAATACCTGAACAACCTGGCTCAGGACCTTCTTTCCCCTCTTCCCTCCTCTGGATGCCATTTGTTTTAACTCTCCAGTAGAGGCGCTCCCGAGACCGGTTTTGAAATAAAGGATGTCTTCGAAGATTTCCTTGGCAATTTTCAGCCTGATATCCACCCCTGTAACCCCAATAAATTTCACCTTGTTATAAATTGGTTTGGCAACTGTTGTCATTAAAACTTTTTCCCCTTCTATTTCAAACCTGAAGGGTTTTAGAATGGTAATTTTTTTATTTTCCCGGGGTTGGGAATAAAATTCTTCCTTTTCAATTTCTTCAAGGGGCATTGTATTAATTTCCCCTTTATCATCCCGATAGCAGTAGGGAACAAAACGCCCATTTTTATCAGAATGGTTTTCTCCTTTATTCTGGCCATCTTTCCCGTCAAAGGCCCCGGGCTCAAACCCCACCCAGATCCCTAAAAGCCGTTCTTCTGAAGAAAGGCGATCTGCAAGAAAGTGTTTAACATCATTTCTACTTTTCTGTTCTTTAAATCTCTGCTCAATCCCCCGAACCAGATCCTCAACGAGCGGAATACAGTTTTCCAGCAGAACATAATCTCCAAGGGCTTCTCTTTTTGCTAGCTCGATTAAAGCTTTTTCCGTTTTTCCCCCAATCAAAATAGGACACCTCCCCGATTTCCAAGAAATTCAACTGGTTTCCTTCCCTTTTT
>PUKG01000143.1 GCA_003550445.1 Halobacteroidaceae bacterium | reverse complement strand
TATTTTGCCTTCCAGCGCCCGTCGGCATTAAAGAAAATATCAAATAAAATCCTTGCTCCTTCAGGGGAAAACAATCCTTCTTTTACGCCTGGCCAGTATTCAGCGTTATTGTAATCCACAACCTTCATGTGTTTACTATCCGAACTCAATTTACCTATTATTTCATTATAATTTAAAACACTTAAAGCTGCTGCTCGGTGTTGCCCTTCAGTTACAATTAAGCGATAATCGTCATCTTTTTTGAGGAAATAACCATTTATGTAGCCATCGGGAAAAAGTTCAGGTTGATAACCTTTTTCCATGAGGTGATAGGCATTTTTTATCCGTTCGAGTTCTTGCTGCCCAAACTCCTTGCTATTCGGTCCAAAATGCTGATTTCCTCCTCGATTACGGGTTAATTCAGTCTCGAATTTTTTTGCTATCTGGGTTAAATTCCCAAAACCCCGAATCCAGGGTAGCCCTATCCATCCTTTATTGGCTGGATAGATATCTTCAGCAAAATGGGGAGCCCATTGTTCCTGTCTATTTTGGGGAGTAAATTTATCAAAAAACTTTTCCAGAATTGACCCCTGGTACTGGAGACCAGGATTATCCAAATATTCGCGAATAGTTGCTGCAAAGTGCTGCCAGTCATTTGGTGAAAAGGTAAATCCATTAATGTCAACACATTTTTCCAGGGAAATTTTAAACAATTCTGCTTTTGAATTTATTACCTCTATACCCCTTGGAATTAGGTTTTCTCCATAAACTCTTTTTGAAGAAGCAATGGCAAAATTAAAAAGCCTTCCTTTGCCTTGACTTATTTCTCCAGTTTTAGGTTTCCACCCTTTTTCGGAAAAAATGCCTGTTATTTCTTTTTCTAACCTGGCAAACAAAGCTTCATCAGTACCATCGGGCTGGGGAAGACTAATAAAAGCCTGTTTTTTTGCTTTCTTAGCTATCCCCTGGATTATCCTTTTTGAGTTTTCCAAGCCTTTTTCTCTGTACCACTCGAAAGTTTCCGGAATCAATAACATCAAATCGGCTTCAGTTAAATTTTCCACATTTGTTTGATCAATTGTAAGTTTGGTAAAAGGGTGCAGGTCAAGCCTGTCCCTCTGGCGAAGTTTTTCCCCCATTTCCAACCCCAGAGCTCCAAGGAAATTCAAAATTTGCGAATCAAAACTTTTTACATCCAAACCACATCTGGCCAAGGTTCGGGATATTATTCCAGGACCATACTCAATTTCCACCACCGAATTTATTCCTTCCAGAATATTTTCCAATATAACATCCAGGATTTTTTTTCTTTCCCGGAGGTTTTCTAGTTTATAAGTTAAGGGGAATCTCTGTTTCCCACCAATTATTTCAATTAGATATTTTTCATCTTCAAATGCAGTTCTATAGCTTAGTTTCTGGTTGAGCTCCCTAATTACATTTTGCAGATCTCTTTTTTGGCTTGAAGTTTCCGCATAATACTCTGCCTGTCGAAACAGGTTCCAGGCCTGGAATAGTTCTCCTTTTAGCTCATAAACATAGCCCAGGTTGAACAGGAGATCAAAATTCCTGGGGTCAAGCTTCAGTCCATTCAATATTATCTCTTCTGCTTCTTTAATTTTCATCTGGGAGATAAAAATAACGGCAGCAATAGAGTACATTTCAATATCTGATTGCAAAACCCCAAAATTTTCATTGAATACCTGGAGGGCTTCATTGGTTTTTCCCCTATGAATTAGCTGTTTTAACTCTTTTTTTACCCCTGATGCTTTATTCTTCATCTGTTTCTTTCCCAAAATTATCCCTCCCAAAATCCGGCCACTTTAAAAGGATCGACTAACTTTAAGCCGACCCTTTTTAAACACTGAAATCTTTGGAATCCCCGGCCAGAAAAAAATACCCGCCTCCAGGGCCCCTTCGGACGGCAATAACCCCTTTTTTCTCTAAAATCTTAGCCTGCTCTCTAATGTACGATGGGGTAACATTTAACTTTTCCCCCATCTCCTTTGATTTTAGTGGATGGGCGTAAGTTGCCCCTTTTTTTTGCAGCAGGCGGATTATTTCTTTCTGGATTAATGATATTTTCTCCATATTATAACCGCCTCTCCTTTTATCCTCTTCGGTCAATAATTGAGGGTTGTTTCTGGAATAAATTGTGATAGTTCTGAAGAGTGTGCCACCCCAAATTTAACTTTTCCAGTTTTTCCCCTGTGACCCAAATTTCTTCTCTTAAACTTTCCAGGTTATTGTCTCCAAGGTTTTTAATTTGCTGCATAAGATCAAGAATCTTTTCCCTATCTATATTGTTTTTCGCCTCGCCCTGTTGTTCAATCAGGTAAATGGTTTCCTGTTTTTCTCTTAGTATTTTGCCCAGTCCTTCATATTTATTTTCCTTTATTACAATCTGTTCCCGGCGGGTTAAATCAAACAGTTTTTGATAAAGCTCTAATAATGAAGGCACCTTTTTTCACCCTTCCCTTGCAGAAGAAGTTGCAGCGGGAACATCCTGGCTCATAGCTCCCTCCCAGGTATCTTTCAGCTCCTGGAACAAATCCAGCACTTCTTCTATAATTTCAGGATCTTTTTTTACATTGGCTTCAACAAGTCTTCTATGCATATAACTGTAAAGGCTTGCCAGATTATTTACAACCTCTCCCGCCTGTTCATTTAGTCCAAAGCTTAATTCTTCCAGAATTGCTTGGACCTTTAAAAGTTTTTCATTAATTTCAGCAGGTTTCTTTTCTTCCCAGTTATCAGCAAGTTGTTTCAGGTTTTTTATTGAACCTTTGAAACAAAGAAGAGTTAACTCTGCCGGGGAAGCCATTTCGACCTGGTTCTTTTTATATTTTTGATAAGGATTGGCGTGCATATCCATTCCCCCTGTAAATTCTCCTTTTATCCTTTTAGAGCCCCATCTGATCAATTTGCTGGGAAAGCCACATGCTCTGGCTATTCATGGTCCCAATGGCATTTTCCATTGCCCCAAACTGTCGGATTAACCTGGCCCTTGTCTGTTCAACTCTACGCTCCAAAGTTCCAATTCTATCCTGGGCTCTTTCTATGCTTTGGTCATAATACCTTTCCCGCATGGTTATTGACCCGTCTCCACTTCGCAGAGTTCTGTGGAGAAGGCCTTCCAGGCGACGTCCAACACCCTGGAAATCATCATACTCTTCCCTGGCCTGAAAAAGGTCTCTAACAGCGTCGGAATTTTCCTGCAGAGCATTTCTCAAGTCCGATTCATTAAGAGACATCTGGCCTGTCTCCCAGTTAATACTGATACCAAGGCTTCCCAGGTGGTTAATACCCTCATTTATTTCTCCATCTCCAACAGGGTTCATTATTTGGGTTCGAATATTGCTCCTCAGGCGGTTAAGAAAGCTATCCCCCTGGAGTTGCCCACCTCTACCTGACATCTGGCTCATCTGTGTTGCAGCCTTGTTATAGGCATCGACAAACTTCTGCACTGCCTCAACCTGGCTGTCAGTATCTTCTCCAACACTGAGTTCGCTTTGCCCAACACTATTTATATTGATTGTTAAACCTTCAATTACATCATCGAGAACGTTGGTTTTCGACTCCACCAGCAGACCATTGATCTCAACCTGGGCATCCTGCTGTTCTTGAAGTACTCTGGAAAAATCACCCTCCCCAGTGGTCAATTCAAGTTCCTGGAGAATTTGATTATCTCCCCCAAATTCAATTCCCGCCCCGGCCTGATCTTCCAAAACCAGGTGATTACTTACAATGCTGGCTCTGACCCCTTCTTGAGCCTGGTTAATTGCATCCCGGATCATAAATAGGGAATCTCCCTCTTCAATCGTAATTTCTGAACCATTAATGGAAAAGGTTCCACTAACGCCCGGTTCCGGATCAAGGGCATTTTCCGAGGAGATAATCAGGTTCTGGGCCAGGGCCAGCACATTGATATTGTAATTACCTTCCTGGGCTCGGGTGGCGGCTTCAGCCGTTAACACTTCTTCCTGACTTGAAACTGCCACCCTGGAATCGCGCAGGTCGAGCAAACCCTGGTTGGCCTGGCGAAGGTTGTATAGGTTTGTATTTATTTCCTGCCATGCTTTCTGGCTCTGTTGGTACTGACTTATACGGGCTTCCTGCTGGCGGATTGGCCGCCGCTCCAGTTGGATTAATTGGTCAACAATATCATCAACATCTATACCGGATGCCATCCCACGGATGCTCATTGTGCCTTCCATTTTTAGCCCTCCTTAAACCAATTCATCTAAAATAATGCCAACCATATCCTGAATCTTGGCAACCATGTCCAGAAACTCTTCTGGCGGCATTTCACTTACAACTTCGTTCTGAACAACATCTATCACCTGGACAAACAAGCGATCAGAATACCGGTGAAGCTGGAATTTAAGATCCCGAACCATAAAACTCTCTACGGTTTCGTAAAAATCATCAACCTCTTCCTGAACCCGCCTTTCCAGGTCCCGGTTAGCAGCTTTTTGAACTTCTTCTACCGTCTCTCCACGCATTCTCCCTCTTCCAGAATCAATACCCGTTTCTTTTTGGGGAGCGTACTGCCCTGAATTTGGCTGGAAAGGCGGTAGATTATTGATCTTCATAGCTCCACCTCCTAAAGATTAAAAAGGAAGGCCGTCCGGCTTTTTCCGGCCGGCCTTTCCCTTTTTAATTTAGCCCAATAACTGCAGTACGCTCTGCGGCCTCATATTGGCCTGGGCCAGCATTGCAGTTCCAGCCTGGGTCATGATCTGATGGCGGGTCATGGACATCATCTCAGCAGCCATGTCGGCATCCCGGATCCTGGATTCAGCAGCGGTTAGGTTCTCGCTGGCAACTTCCAGGTTATTAATTGTGTGTTCAAGGCGGTTTTGATAAGAACCCAGTTCAGAGCGGAAGGAGGACACTTCATCAATTGCTATATCTATTGCTTCAATTACAGTTTCAAAGGTTATATCTGTAGTCGTTCCGGAGTGAACGGTGGCATTTAGATCAATTAAACTAATATTTTCCAGCACCCCATCTCCAGAAGGTTCAACCGCAAGGTGCTCCGAACCCATATTTTGCAGGGTAATAGTCATAGTCTGACCCTGGTTAGCACCAATCTGGAGAGTCAGAACATTTCCTACCAAATCACCATTACTTACCTCAAAATCTAATAGATTTTTGGTATTAAACTCTGTTGTTTCTGCAATTCTATCAATTTCCTCAAGCAACTGCCCTACTTCATCCTGGATCTTGGATACATCTCCACCTTCGTTAACTTCATTACCTGCCTGGATGGTTAGTTCACGAATCCTGTGTAAAGCAGCGTGAGTTTCATCCAGTGCTCCTTCAGCGGTCTGGATAAGAGAAATACCATCCTGGGCGTTAGCAACTGCCCTGTCAAGACCATTAACCTGGCTCCTCATTCTTTCACTAATAGCAAGTCCTGCAGCATCATCGGCTGCCCTGTTGATCCTGAGTCCTGAGGACAGCTTTTCCATTGTCTTTCCCATAGCCCGATCTGTCATGCCAAGATTACGCCACGCATTAATAGCAGCAATGTTCTGATTGATTCTCATTAATACTCACTCCTCCGTGATAGTTTTTTGCCGCTTCCCTGCGGCTAATTTAAAAATATCTTTTTCAAACAACCTATCTAATAACTATTTTTAGTTTATCCTAAGAGCTGCAGTACGCTCTGCGGTCTCATGTTGGCCTGGGCCAGCATTGCAGTTCCAGCCTGGGTCATGATCTGGTGGCGGGTCATGGACATCATTTCGGCAGCCATGTCGGCATCCCGGATCCGTGATTCAGCTGCAGTAAGGTTCTCGCTGGCTACTTCCAGGTTATTGATTGTGTGCTCGAGGCGGTTTTGATAAGAACCGAGTTCAGACCGGAAGGAAGATACATCATCTATTGCCTGATCAATAATTTGTATCGCAGCGGAAAAATACTCCTGGTCAACATCCGCTTCTAAAGCTCCATCGCTTGCAAATTTAATATCTCCCACATTTTCAATATCACTGGCAGAAACACCATCAACATCAGTAGCTAAACCAATTTGTGTGGCCCTCATATCCTGGAGACTTATCTCCATTGTCTGCCCTTCATTTGCTCCAATTTGGAGAGTAATAGTTTCATCAAATGCGGAAGTGTCTGTAACATCAACTGGGCCAATAATGTTTTTAGTGTTAAATTCCGTTGTAGTTGCAATCCTATTAATTTCTGCCTGCAGCTGGCTTATTTCGTCCTGCATTTTTTGGACGTCTCCGTCCTCATTAACTTCATTAGCGGCCTGAATAGTTAGTTCACGAATCCGATGTAAAGCAGCGTGCGTTTCATCAAGCGCTCCCTCGGCTGTTTGAATTAGGGAAATTCCACTTTGGGCGTTTTCCACTGCTTTATCCAGACCTCGAACCTGGCTCCTCATTCTCTCACTAATCGCCAGCCCTGCTGCATCATCCGCTGCTCTGTTGATCCTGAGTCCTGAGGACAACTTTTCCATCGTCTTTCCCATAGCCCTGTCCGTCATGCCAAGATTCCGCCACGCATTAATCGCAGCAATGTTCTGATTGATTCTCATTAATACTCACTCCTCCGTGATTGATTTTTGCCGCTTCCGTGCGGCTAATTTAAAAATATCTTTTTCAAACAACCTATCTAATAACTATTTTTAGTTTATCCTAAGAGCTGCAGTACGCTCTGCGGCCTCATGTTTGCCTGGGCCAGCATTGCAGTTCCAGCCTGGGTCATGATCTGGTGACGGGTCATGGACATCATCTCGGCAGCCATATCCGCATCTCTTATCCTGGATTCAGCTGCAGTAAGGTTTTCACTGGCTACTTCCAGGTTGTTGATTGTGTGCTCGAGGCGGTTTTGATAAGAACCGAGTTCAGAGCGGAAGGACGAGACTTCGTCAATAGCGTCATCAAGCAACTCGATAAATCCATCAAATGCACTCGGGTTAACAACTACATCGTCAGTTCCACTGGTATCAATAAACCCGATTGTTCTTCCGGTTATATTCCCATCATCAGTTGTTAGACCAATAACCAAATCGTTTGCTCCCATTGCCTGAAGATTAACCTGCATCGTTTGTCCTTCATTTGCGCCAATTTGAAGAGTAATTGTAGAGTTCTCATCAAGCAATTTTTTGGTGTTAAATTCTGTTGTACTCGCTATCCGATCAATTTCCATAACCAACTGGTCTACTTCATCCTGAATTTTTTCAACATCTCCTATTTCATTTACCTGGTTTGCTGCCTGGATGGTTAGTTCACGAATTCTGTGTAAAGCAGCGTGAGTTTCATCCAGTGCCCCTTCAGCGGTCTGAATGAGAGAAATTCCATCCTGGGCGTTAGCAACTGCCCTGTCAAGACCATTAACCTGGCTCCTCATTCTCTCACTGATAGCAAGTCCTGCAGCATCATCGGCTGCTCTGTTAATCCTGAGTCCTGAGGACAGCTTTTCCATTGTCCTTCCCATAGCCCGATCTGTCATGCCAAGATTCCGCCACGCATTAATCGCAGCAATGTTCTGATTGATTCTCATTTATACTCACTCCTCCGTGATTGATTTTTGCCGCTTCCGTGCGGCTAATTTAAAAACATCTTTTTCAAACAACTATCTAATAACTATTTTCAATTTATCCTAAGAGCTGCAGGACGCTCTGCGGTCTCATATTGGCCTGGGCCAGCATTGCAGTTCCAGCCTGGGTCATTATCTGGTGCCGGGTCATGGACATCATCTCGGCAGCCATGTCGGCATCCCGGATCCGTGATTCAGCTGCAGTAAGGTTTTCACTGGCTACTTCCAGGTTGTTAATTGTGTGCTCAAGGCGGTTCTGGTAAGAACCAAGCTCGGAACGGAAGGAGGATACCTGGTCAATGGCATCATCAATAGCCCTTATGGTTCCACTAAAGGTAGTTAGATCATCCGTAGTACCATGGACGGCAGCTGTAAGGTCGATACCAGAGATATTATGGAGTAAGTTTCCATCACCATCAGATCTTCCTAAGTTTTCTTCTCCCATAGCTTGCAATTCTATTTCCATAATCTGGCCTTGATTAGCCCCAATTTGCAGGGTAATAGTTGTGTTGCTTCCATCCAAGAGCTCCTTTGTGTTGAACTCAGTTGTTTCAGCAATCCTTTCAATTTCCTCAAGCAACTGCCCTACTTCATCCTGGATCTTGGAAACATCTCCACCTTCGTTTACTTCATTACCTGCCTGGATGGTAAGTTCCCGAATTCGGTGTAAAGCAGCGTGAGTTTCATCAAGCGCCCCTTCAGCGGTCTGGATGAGAGAAATACCATCCTGGGCATTAGCAACGGCCCTGTCAAGACCATTAACCTGACTTCTCATCCTCTCACTGATAGCAAGTCCTGCAGCATCGTCGGCTGCTCTGTTGATCCTTAAGCCTGATGACAGCTTTTCCATTGTCTTTCCCATAGCCCTGTCAGTCATTCCAAGGTTGCGCCACGCGTTAATCGCAGCAATGTTCTGATTGATTCTCATTAATACTCACTCCTCCGTGATAGTTTTTTGCCGCTTCCCTGCGGCTTTTCAGGTTGCATTAACAGCAAGTACCGGCCGATATACTACCTGTTTCAGCAACCACTCCCAAACTCTCTTTGGTAAGAGTCCGGGAAAAGTCGCTGAAAACTTGCTCTTTCGCCCTTTTCTTCGGTTTTATTTTCTTTTTTCATAATCTTTATTTTCAGCCATTTTTCGCGAATATTCCCTTTTTTTTCTCAATTACTCTGTTTTTCTTAATCTTTTCCCTTATTCTTTTCTAGAAGCTTTTGTATGCTTTCCAGGCTCAGCTTTTCAGTTTTACGGGACTTAATATTTTCTTCCTGGATCTCCTTATAAACCTCTTCCCTGTGCACCGGGATATCCCTAGGCGCCTCAATTCCAAGCTGAATTTGATCCCCCTTAATATCCACCACGGTGAGAACAATATTATCCCCAATTACAATCTTTTCACCTTTTTTGCGGGTAAGAACTAACAATTCTTCACCCCCTAGGCCGAAGCCGAAGCTTCTTTAAATATTGGGTGCTTTGCGCTAAAGTTTTCGTTTATTACAACCTGTCCTCCCGTTCGGGCAGGAAGATTTAATACCAGGGGACCTTTCAGATTCATTGTTGCTTTTTTTGGATCTTCAGGAATTACAACAAGGCACAAAACCCTGATGTCTTTTTCCTCTTTTACATCAAGTTTCTTTTTACTTTCCTGGGGGAGTTGAAATTCATAGTTTTCCACAAAACCCCATGGTTCGCTTACAATAAAAGCAAGATCCGGATCATCCACTGACTGGAGCCAGAAAAAAGGTGATTTTTCCTGGGTGGGAAGGAGAACAAACCGCTTTTCCTCCTCAAAACCAATTAATCCTTCAGGAAATTCCAGAATTTCATCATTTGGAACCTCAAACTCACCAAATCGAGTTGTTTGCAGTTTCAAAGAAACCACTCCTTCATCTAAAAACATTTAAGTACTTTCCGCGAGGTAGAATATTAAAGCTTAGCCTGTTTTCCTCAATATTGATTTCTGGTCCCCGCATAAAGCCAACATCTACATTGTAGGTTCTGGGGTGGGAAGCAATCCTGGCCTCATCCGATATAGTGTGGCCCGTTTCAATCCTCCCCAGACGGTAACCCCTATTGGCAATTTCCCCAATTCCTTCTATTCCCTTTTTTTGGGAATAATCTGCCCAGTATTTTGCCCCTGAATGGGCATCAAAAACCTTGATATCCTCCTGAGATGGTCTGTAATCTACATTAACCCGGCCCCAGGTAATATTTATATCCAGCATCACCGGTCTATTCATGACATTCATAGACTTCTACCTCAAAAAGTCAATCAAGCTTGGTTGGACAATCCTTGCTCCTGCAGCCAGGGCTGACCTGTACACATTTTCCTCCATGTTGAGCTCAGCAATTACCTTAGCAATATCGGCTGATTCCGCATCGGCCAGTGATTTCCGCAGGTGAACTTCCTGGTCTAAAAGCCTTTCTTTGGATAATTCCATCCTTCTTCCCAGGGCTCCAACTTCTGACCTTTGAGCCAGGAAGTTATCCATCTGCTCATCAATTGCTGCTTTATCAACCTCTGAAATGGCCTGGGAATCCCCACTGGCCAGGTTTTCCATGAAATTTCCAAAAATATCGAAAAAGGGTTGAAAAACTTCTTCTCCATTTAGATTTATGGATACCTCTGCTCCCGGAGCAAGTCGGAATCTAATCCCTCCATCATCCCCAAGATAATTAAAGGAAACCTCTCCCGTTCCTTCGTCAACAACCCTCTCATAAGAAGGCGACTGGGTCCTTTGCCCGCTGAAAATATAGCGGTCACCAAAACGGGTATTGGCAAGTTCCAATAGCCCTTCTCTGAGTTCCTCTACTTCTTTCGCGATAGCATCATAACCGGTCTGCTCGTGGGTTTCGTTGGCAGCCTGGACCATGAGTTCACTTGCCCTATGAGCAATCTTTCCGAGGTTATCCATCAGGTTGTCAGTATTATTAAGCCAATCTTCGGCTGATTCAACGTTCTTACGAAACTGGTCATTGATTTCAATATCATTGCGGGCCCGCATGGAAAAAAGAGCTCCCATGGGATCCTGTGAAGGCCGGGAAAACTTTTTGCCCGTGGAAAGTTGGTCATAAAAACGGTCCATGCGCCGCATACTGTTATGCAGATGTTGCGTCATATTCATTGACATCATTCTATCTGTAACCCGCACCTATATCCCTCCTTTTCCCCTAGCGGACCATTGCTATCAGCGAATCCATCATTTCGTCCATCCTGCTGATTAACCGTGATGCCGCATTGTAGCCGTGCTGGAAGCGAATCATATTGGCCATTTCTTCGTCCAAGGATACCCCGGACACTTCTTCTCTCTTCTTTTTAATGTTGCTTACCAGGTTGTCCTGGTTATGCCCCATTCGGTCGGCTTTCTGACCCAAAACACCGATTTCAGTTGTGATGCTTCGGTAAAAATCTTCCATTGTCGCAGTTCCATTTTCCATTATTCTCTCATCTCTTAACTCCAGCATCCGGAAAATATTATCGGCATTTCCCTCTGGCACCAATCCAGGGTCTACATTTTGGTCTTCTTCTATTATTGCTGCTGCAAAAGCGCCCCTGTTTTCAATAATATGGGGGTTAACGGTAATTAGCCCTGCACCTTCTCCCAGGAAAAAATCTATCCCTGTTGACCCATCCAGGCCCTGACCCTCACGGTGAATGGAGTTAAACTCTTCTGCCAGGGTTGTTGCAATTTCATTCAGCCGGTCCTGGAAATTCCCCGTATTTTCATCTCTACCCCTGATTAAAGCTTCCATCTTTCCGCTCTGCAGGGTAACGGGACGCCCATTATGTTCCCAGCGCAGGGAAAATAATCCGTCGTTTTCTTCATCCTCATAGGCCTCTATTTCATGGGCGGAGTCTCCCTCAACCAGGTGAAATCCTCCGATGCTTATATTCCAGTTGCCAAAATTATCTTCTTTAACCCTTATATTTACAAGTTCTGCAAGTTCCTCTGTAATAATCTGGCGCTGGTCCATAAGATCGTTGGGATTGTCGCCGTACCCTTTTGCCCTGACAATCTGGGCATTCAGGTCGGCTAACCTTTCAGCCAGAGTATTGATTTCCAAAACCCGGGCTTCAACGCTTTCATTTAAATCCTCCCGGTACCTTCCCAGCTGGTTATAAACCTGGTTGAAGGTATCCGTAAGCATCCTGGCGTTTTCAATTACGGACTGGCGGGTTGCGGTACTCTCCGGGTACTGGGATAGGGCTTCTAGTTCTTTGAAAAACTGGGAAAAAGTTGCCGCAAAGCCTTCATCTGATGGTTCGTTAAGGAAGGTTTCAATTCTGGTTAGAATTTCCGATTCTCCATCCCAGGTCCCTTTTAGGCTTAGTTCATGCCTGACCTGCTGATCCAAAAAATAATCCCGGATCTGGGTTATTTCCGTAATATGAACCCCGGTTCCCATCTGGCCTGCCTGCCCGCTATTATTCATGGCGGGAAGGGACTTGGGGTGATGGGTTCCCATTTCTGCCCTCTGGCGGGCATAACCCGGTGTATTGGCATTGGCAATATTGTGGGCAGTTGTATCAAGGGCCTGCTGATGGGCCCGCAGGCTGCGAAGTCCTGTTTGGAATATTGCAAAGTTGCTCATGTCCAGACCTCCTAAGCTCTCTTATCCAGGAAAGAACGGGTTTCTTCCCGGTTTCCCTCCTTGCTGTAGGTACTGCTTCCCCTGATTTTAGCCAGGGAGTTAACCAGGTTGTTGTTAAATTCCAGGGAATCCTGGATTAAACGATTGTTGGTTTCATTAACCTCCCACAACTCTTCAAGGACCAGGAGAAGCCCTTCCCGGGTTTCTCTGAGGCTATTAGTCAGATCTTCTGGAGCCTCCTGGCACAGGTCGGCAAAAGATTTGTCTTCACCTTCAATCTGGCCCAACAAATCCTTCCTTTTTTCTTCTTCGCCGGAAATCTTTTCCAGGATTTTTTCTTCATCTGCAACGGCGGTCCCAATTCCTTCCAGGTCATTCTGCACCAGTTGCTCCTGCTTGGTTTTGGCGAGTTGAACCAGTTCCCGGTAAAGTTCCTTTTCCCGTCCCAGGAGGGAATTTAGTTCCTCAAATTGGGCTTTCATTTTTTAACCTCCTCAGTCGTCCTTGTTCAGAAAATGGTCAACAGCCATGCGCTGGAGCATTTTCTCGGCAACTTGCTTTCCGTCAACCTTATATTCACCGGTTTCTATTGCTTTTTTAAGTTCATCCACTCTTTCCTTGCGTACTTCGGGAATGAATTTTATTAGATCGCGCACTTCATTTACCGCCTTTGCATCTCCTGATAAGGACAGAGAATCTTTGCGCTGTGTTTCAGTTTGTTCCGGCGCTTTTTGCATCTGGCTGCGGTAAACAGCCATTACCTGCTCAAATTGTTTGGGAGAAATTCTCATTCCTCTCACCTCTTTCTTTTCAATCAATCGCGCTTTTTGTTCCTTCTATTGGCAGTATACATCTGCCCGGATTTTTTTAACTCTCTTTTTGGGGGTTCCTTTTCTCGGGCCGCTTCTTTTTTTACCGGCCTTTCCAGTTCCTGGCGAATGCTTTTTGAACATTTCTCGCAAAACCTGCCTTCCTGAATCGGATCCCCGCAACTTTCACACTCAACAAAAATCTCAAATGGTTCCCCGGAATCTGTAAGAAGGCGTCCCTGGCGGATAAATTTTATTATTCGTCTTTTTTCTACATTTGTTTCTTCGTGGACCATTTCAATGGTAGCATTTTTCTGGTTTCTTAAAAAATTAAAAACCTTTTCAAAGTCTTCTTCTTCCTGTCTGCGGCAGTCCTGGCAAACGGTGTCTGAAGGGTGGGCAAAGACTTTGCCGCACCAGTTACAATTTTTTAACTGCACCAACAACACCTCCTGCTATTCTTTTCGGCACAATTCCCTTTTTGTTTAAATTATCTTTGAATCTTTTTTTCCAGAACACTTCCGGCAACCATAATCGGGTCAATTGGTACAGAATATGGAGGTGCATAACCCAGGTCAATGGCTTCCAATTCATCCACCCACATTCCGTTGTGGATTGCTGTAGCCAGCACATCAATTCTTTTATCGACACCCTTAAATCCAACGGCCTGGGCTCCAAGGATCTTGCCATCGGGAGCCGCAATTATTTTCAGATGCAGGCTGCCAACATCAGGGTAGTAACCCGCATTGCTGTGGGTTTCAATCTTTGCTGAGATAACATCTATTTCCTGGGCTTTTGCTTCTTCTTCTCCCAGGCCTGTCCTTGCTATGTCCAGATCGCAGACCTTAACCTGGGCGGTTCCCAGGATACCCCAGAAAGTCATTTTTCCACCTGCTGCATTTGTTCCTGCTGTTCTTCCCTGCTTGTTGGCTGTAGTACCCAGGGGTATCCAGGTTTTTTCTCCCGTTAAAAGGTGGATTGTTTCGCAGCAGTCTCCCGCCCCGTAAATATCGGGGTGAGAGGTTTCCATATACTCGTTAACCCCGAGGGCCCCTCTTGCTCCCAGTTCAAGACCTGCTTCTTCAGCCAGGGATGTTTCGGGCCTTACTCCCAGGGCAAGGAGGCAGATATCTGCGGGATAGACTGATCCGTCATCGGTAATTACTTCTTCCACCCTTTTTTCTCCCTTTATTTCTTTTACTCCCTTACCCAATTCTATTTTCACCCCTTTTTCCCGGAGGTGGTTTTCCACAATTTCGGCCATTTCCGGGTCAAGGAAAGGCAGGATTTGTTTTTTCTTTTCTATTATCGTAACTTCCCTGCCAAGTTTTAAATAGGTTTCGGCCATTTCACATCCGATTGACCCTCCTCCGACAATTACCACCCGGGAAAATTTTTCTGCCCCGGCAAGATCCAGGCCATCCTGAAAACTCCGCAGGGTAAAAACTCCTTTTAGGTCTTTTCCCTCAATGGGAGGTACGAAAGGTCTGGCCCCGGTTGCAATTACCAGGCGGTCATAATTTTCTTTATACTCTTCCCCTTTTTCCAGGTCCTTTACCAAAACTTCCTTTTTCTCCTTATCAATCTTTAAAACCCGGTGTCCTATCCGAACTTCCACTCCCCGGGTTTCCTGGAATTTTTTCGGGTCTAAAAACTTTAAATCAGAGGCTTCTTTTACATCCCCCGATAGAAAATATGGGATGCCGCAGGCAGCATAGGAGATATGCGCACTTTCTTCAAGCATTAAAACACTGGCCTCGTGGTTATGTCTTTTAGCTCGGGCGGCGGCACTCCCTCCCCCGGCTACTCCACCTATTACAACAATTTTCATTATCATCTCCCCTTTCTGTGAGAATTGAAATTTTCCCAAACAATTTACGAAAATCAAAAATTAATCCATTTTTTTTGCAGGACTGAGGTAATTAATATAGAAGGGCTAATGTTGGCGTTATAATTTAGGAGGTGAAATTAATGAGCGTAAAGGATAAAGCTGCTGAACTGGCCGGAGCAATCAAGGAAACCGAAGAATTCCAGAACCTGCAATCCGCAGAGAACCGGATCAGCCTTGACCCCAAAGCCCAGGACCTGGTTGAAGAAATGCAGGAGAAACAAAACCAGCTGCAGCAGGCCCAGGCTCAGGGACAGCAGCCCAGTTCGGATGTTATTCAGGACCTGCAGCAACTCCAGAACCAGATGAAACTAAACACCACCCTGCAGAACCTGTTTAAAGCCCAGGAAAGCTTCAATGAGCTGATGCAATCAGTAAACCAGGTAATTACTGAAAACCTTCAAGACAAGTAAAAACAGACAATACAGCAAGGAAGGGGTTACCCCTTCCTTTTTTCTTGCCCAATTATTATCGCGGTCTGCTTTGCAGAACCCGCGTTTTTTTCTTTAAACTCCCTTGCCCTTTCTTCCAGGCCATTGTATTCTTCTTCTTCCCCTTTTATAAAATCTTTCCAAAGGTTTTGAAGTTCTTCTTTATTCTTTACCTGAAAGGCCAGTTTTTCCCCGCCCAGAAGGGAAGCCATTTCCTGCCAGTTTATCATATAAGGTCCAAAGAAAACAGGTTTACCCAAAGCCTCCAGGGGGTTATGCCCTCCTTTTGGGACAAGGCTCCCCCCAATAAAAACCAGGCGGGCTTTTCTGTACATTTCAATGAGGTGCCCCATAGCATCCATGATGGTTACGGAGTTTTCGGTGTTATTCTCACTCCAGAAAGAAGGAGAATAACCCTTTTCTTTTATTACTTCAACCACGCTTTCTAATCTATCCAGGTGACGGGGAGCAAGGAGGAGTTTTAAACCGGGATCTTCTTTTCGGAGTTCCTCATATATATCCAGGAGGACCTCCTCTTCTCCCTCGTGGGTACTCCCCCCAACAATGATATTCTCCATTTCTCCTGGCGTTAATACCTCCACTCCATCAAGTTTTAAATTTCCGGGAAAGTAAAACCTTTCCGGACTAACCCCCAGGGATTTAACCCTTTCCCCATCTTCATGGGATTGCAGGCATAGGGCGGAAAAGGATTCAAGTAGGGGGCGGTAAAGCCAGTTAAATTTCTTGTACGAAGGCATTTTCCGAGCACCCAGACGCCCATTGGCCAGGAAAATTTCCGAGGTCCTTTTTCCCCTGGTAATCAGATTAGGCCAGAGTTCTGTCTCCATAACAACAATCCTCCAGGGCTTTAACTTCTGGAAAAGAGAAAAAACTGAAAACGGAAGGTCGAAAGGGTAAAAAAAAGTGTCCTCGACCTGGGGAACCTTCCTTGCCCTTTCCTGCCCTGCAGGGGTAAGGGTTGAAAGATAAACAGGTTTTTCCGGGACAATTTTTTTTAGTTCTGCAATCAGTGGCTCAGCGGCCTTAACCTCCCCAACCGAAGCGGCATGGATCCAGATTCCCCCGGTTTTAATTGAACGGGGTAAATAGCTTCTTTGTTTTCCTTTCCTTTTGGCCCACCTATTTCCCAGGAAAAAAACCAGGTTAACGGGAATAAGAAAAAAATTGTATAAAAACAGGAAAAATTTCAAAAAATACCCCTCCCCAAATCATGACAGCTATTGATTTTCTTTCTCTTCAATTTTTGTTATTAAAGCCCTTTCTTTTCTCCCAAGCTAATCCTATCCCAAATTCTCTCAGCAACTCCCTTATGCTTTTTAATAAAATCCTCTGCCTTTTCCTTCAAATCTTCTTTTAGCCTTTGTTTTTTCCTGATTTCTTTTATTTTATTATATAGTTCTTCTGTGGATTTTACTTCCTTTAATAATCCCTCTTGTATTAATAAGTCACTAATCTCCTGACAGTTTTCTCGATATTTTCCAATAAAAAGTGGTTTCCCAAGCCCTTCCAGAGGGTTATGCCCCCCCACGGGAACAAAACTCCCTCCGATAAAAATAAAATCCCCAATACCATAAAAATCTACCAGTTCTCCCATAGTATCGACGATCATTATTTCTACATTTTTCTTTTGTCGGTCAATCTCGCTCTTTTGAATTACAGGAAATTTTTCCCCAATCATTGCTTTAATTTCTGAAGTCCGCTGGATATGCCTTGGGGCAATGATAAGTTTCCAGTTCTCTTCTTCATTTTTAAGTTGAGAAAAAGTTGCAATTAAAAATTCTTCTTCCCCGGGATGTGTACTTCCCCCAATTAGGATTGGATCCTGCTCAGAAAATCCAATCCTCTTTTTTAAACTTTTCCCTTCATACCCCATATTTATCAAGGTTTCCCCATCTAATTTGAGGTTGCCGGGGAAATAAAAGAGTTCTCTTTTTACCCCTAACTTTTCCATTCTCTCACCGTCTAGTTTTGATTGCAGTCCTATACTTTTAAATTGGTTTACAAGTGGGCCAATCCAAAAACGCAGCCTTTTGTATGAAGAAAAGCTGTTTTTGCTCAGCCGACCATTGGCCAGGTGAATATGAACCCCAAAAAGCCTGGCCATTAGTATTAAGTTTGGCCAGATTTCCGTTTCCATTATTATTATCCTTTTCGGTCTAATACGAAGAAAAACCCGAAGCAGTAACCAGGGAAAATCATAGGGGAGGAAAAATGTTGCACTAACTTCATCATTTCTTTTTGCCTGATCCTGTCCTGTTACTGTTATTGTGGAAATATATACCGGTTTCTCTGGCTCCCTTTGTTTTATTTCTTTTACCAGGGGGTTTGAGGCTTTTGCCTCTCCTACCGAAACAGCGTGAATCCAGGTTCCCCCTTTTTCCCTTGGTAAACCCCAACCCAATTTTCTCCAAAATGGTTCCTTTTTTATAAAACTCCTCTGAGCCAAAAAGAAAAGAAAAATAATAAACAATGGGAGCAGCAGGATATTATATATTAAGAAAACTATTCCGAGAATGACCATTTCATTACCCTCCCAAAAATTTCAGCATACCGGGGAAGAGGCAGAGTCTCCTGACAATTTTTCCAAAAAACCCGGGTTTCTTCTAAGCTCTGCCGTTGTTTCAGTTTAAAGGCTCTCCGAACAGCAAATCGTCCACACCATCTCCGGTAGGTCTCTTCATCTAACTTCTCTTCCCATCGTTTAATAATTTTCAGATCATGAAGGTATTTTTCCAATCTATTCCCCGTTAACCTTTCCCTGGAGCGGTAGCACAGTGCAAGGACGCTATCCATTCGAGGAATCGGTTTTTCAAAGGCAATACGCAGCCAAAGATCCCAATCCGAAGCAATTTTTAATTGAGGATCAAATCCTCCGGTTTCCAAATAAAACTCTTTATTAAACAACATAGTTGATGGAGCAAACCAGGTTCGGCGGGTCTGGCGCTCAAAGCCAATCTCGTGGAATTTTTCTGGATCAACCCTTACATCTAAATCCATTTGAGTATCGGGAGCCACATATTTTTTCCTGCCCCCAATTACCGGCGCCTTTAATTTTTGCATTAACTCAACTTGAAAATTCAGTTTATTTTTTACCCAGCGGTCATCAGAATCAAGAAATGCAATTACTTCTCCTCCCGCTTTTTTCACAGCATTATTCCGGGCAAGTGCCACCCCAAGGTTTTCCTGGTAATGGTATTTTACTTCGGAAAAAGATTTTACTACTTCTTCCGTTTCATCACTTGAACCATCGTCCATTACCAGAATTTCCATTTTGGGATAATCCTGAGTAATTGCACTTTCAATTGCCCCTCCCAGATATTTTGCCCGATTATAAGTAGGTATTACAACACTAACCAGTGGTTTCAATTTCTGTTTCCTCCTCAGGTTTTCCCCCCCAGAATATTAAGGCCAAAAAGAACAATATAATCATGGTCAAACTCCGGTTAAAAACAGTAAAGTGAAACTGTAGGTGAACAAAAAGGGACGCTAAGCCTCCAAAAATTCCAGCAACCAACCAGTAGCTTCCCCTGTTTTTTTTGAAAAAAGAAACGCTGCTTTTTACTAAGAAGTAAATCAGTAAAAGGAAAAGGGAAAAGCCCACCAGACCCATTTCAATTAAAATTTGGATGAATAGGTTATGGGAGTGGTTTATATTTGGGGCTCTACTGCGCTGAAAATATAATTCTGGATAAAGATCTGAATATTCATCGTAAACAGGTTTAAATGAGCCTCTACCGCTCCCAATTATCAAATTATCTGCAATCATTTTTGCACTGATTCTCCAGATTGTTATTCGGGCCGTATTATCCTCGGGATTAAAGATACTTTCAGCACGTGAAATCAGGTGACCAGGAATAATGGGATATATTAAGCTTATAACCAAAACAAAAATTGTTATCCCCGTTACTGCAACCTTCCAGTTACGAAGAAGGAAAACAATTATTAACCCTACAGGGAGCGCGATCCAGGCTGATCGAGTCATTGTTTGGGTTAGAACAAAAATTCCCAGGATAAAAAAAACTATTGCCGGGAGGCGTAATTTCCATTTTTCTTTTGCATCCAGGAAAAGAGCCAATAATAGGGGTACCAATAAAACTATTACAGCCGCAAAAATATTGGGGTTTCCAAAAAATGAAGCCACTCTGTAACGGGCCCGGGTTGCAATAAAAAGATGCTCATATAAACCAAAAACAAGGGAAAAGGCCAGCCCAATTAAAGCCAGTTTTACCCAAAACTTATATTTTTCCGTATCTTTTAGCAGAAAAAGAACAGAAGCAAAGAAAACAATAAAATAAAGGTCTTTTTCGATTTCCTCAACCCAGGTTCCAATTTCCGGGGTCCACAGAATCGATAACAGGCTCCAAAAAAACATGGCCAAAGCTGGAAAAAAGATTGGATTTTTCATTAAACTTTTTATTTCGATAGGTTTTTTTACCAGGGAAATTACAAGCAAAATCGCCAGAACCAGATAACAAATATATGTTACGAGTTTTACGGGAAAAAACACAAGGAAAATTCCCATAAAAATTAACATTACTTTTTTTAAGGGTTCTGATTTTCCCTTTGGATTATTGTCCATGAATTTTACTCCTTTTTTAGTCCGGAAATTAAAGGCACATTTCGGCATTCGTCAAATAAGTTAAAATCCCTGCTCCTTAAGCAACAAAAACCAATAAAAGGACTATTGAAATTCAAACACTTAAAAAAGCCAAGTAAATTTAAAAATTAAACCTTTTTTACTTTTATACTAAAAACAGGCGGGGTTTCCCGCCTGTTTTTAAATCCTTTGTTTTGGTTTAATAATGTTTATCTCTGCTTTAACTGGGGATCAAAAATATCCCTTAAACCGTCCCCCAATAGGTTGAAGCCCAGAACCGTAAACACAATTGCGATACCCGGGTAAAGTGTCATGTGAGGTGCCGAGCGAATTGCTTCCCTTCCCATGGCCAGCATCCTACCCCAGCTTATCAGTGGAGGCTGGGCACCAAGACCAAGGAAACTTAATCCTGCTTCAACAACAATGGCAGTTCCCATTCCCAGGGTTGCTACAACCATAATCGGGGCAAAACAATTCATCAAAATATGCTTGAAAAGAAGCCTTCCATGGGAAAAGCCCAGAGCTTTTCCTGCCTGGACATAGTCTTCTTCTTTAATACTTAAAACCATACTCCGGGTAACCCTGGCCATCTGGGGGATCCGGACAATAGCAATTGCAATCATCGCATTAACCATACCCGGCCCAAGGGTAGCCACAATAGCTATTGCAAGCAAAATTGACGGGATTGAAAGAATTAAATCCATAAAGCGCATAATCAAAGCATCGGTTTTCCCCCCTACATATGCACCAATTGCTCCCAGGAAAACTCCAATTATCAAAGATGACCCGGTAGCAACAGCTCCAACAAGGAGGGAGATCCGGCTGCCCATAATTATCCGGCTTAAAACACAACGCCCCATATCATCTGTCCCCAGGATATACTGGCTATCCTCACCGAACCATTCCGGTGCACCATAGCTAACCCAGATATCCATTTCATACGGGTCATTGGGAACAACAAAGTTGGCAAATATGGCAAAAAAGAGCAACAGGCTTATTATTATCAGCCCTACCAATGCACTCCTGTTCCTCACTAATTGCTTCATCGATTAGCTCCCTCCTTTCTCAATCATATCTAATCCGGGGGTTTAATACTGCATAGCTTAAATCAACCAGGAGATTTACCATGGTAAAAATCAGGGCCATCATTAAAACTCCACCCTGGACTATGGGAAAATCCCTCTGCTGAATGGCGTTAACAATTAAACGGCCTGCTCCAGGCCAGGCAAAAACAGTTTCCGTTATTACCGCTCCACCAAGCATGGCTCCAAACTGGATACCAACAATAGTAACAACAGGAAGTAATGCATTTCTGAGTCCATGCTTGAAAACAACTACCCGCTCCCCAAGTCCCTTGGCCCGGGCAGTTCTTATATAATCCTTACCCATAACCTCCAGAAGGCTGGAACGGGTTAACCGGGTAATTATTGCCATCATCGCCGTTCCAATGGAAATTGCGGGGAGCATAATATAGCGTAAACCTTCCCACAGCTCACTGGCATCAAAGGCTGTAAACAATTGAGTCAGGCCGTAAAAAACTGACCCACCACGGCCGAACATCGGGATCCATCCAACATTTAAGGCAACGTAGGTTAAAAGAACAAGGGCGACCCAGAACCCGGGCATGGAAACCCCCAAAAGAGCAACTACCATGCTGAAAAAATCAACTGGTGTCTCCCTTTTTATTGCCGCAAGGACCCCAAGGGGAACCCCGAGGATTACAGCCAGAAGAACTGAAATAAATGCAAGTTCAATGGTTGCCGGCAACCTGGACAATAATAGGGAACCTACAGGAGCCCCCTGCCGGATGGAAACTCCCAGATCTCCCTGCAGGGCATTCCCCGCCCAGCGCAAATATTGCTCGTGGACAGGTCGATCAAACCCGTAAATTCTCTGCAGGCGAGCATAATCTTCAGGAGTTGCATCCTCACCCAGCATCATCAATATGGGATCACCGGGAGCCAGATGGACAATCATAAAAACTACAATCGATATTCCAATTATTACCGGAATAAGCTGTAGAAGGCGGCGGATAATATATTTAAACATTTTCCATCAGCCCCTCCTTTTCAAAAAATTAGCCAGGTGGGAAGCCCCACCTGGCTATGGCTTTCTCCATCTTAGTTCTTATTGATTAAGTGGACATCCTGCCAGGAATTTGCACCGTAAGGATGAACGGTAATTCCTTCAATGTTAGGATGATAGAGAAGAACCTCTTCAGAGAAGTTAATGAATCCGTAAGGGGCGTTCTCAACAACAATTTGCTGAGCTTCCTTGTAGGTCTCAAGGGATTCTTCACTTTCGGGATCAAGGGTCCTTCCGTACTCTAACAGCTCATCCAAGCGCTCGTTGGAGAAGAAGGTATAGTTATTGGGTCCGTCAGTGTGGAACTGGCGGTACATTGCACGATCGGGGTCAAGCTGGCCAACCCAACCAAGGATAAAGATATCATAGTCATCAGTATCCTGGATCCGGCTCAGGTAAGCACCCCATTCTTCAATGGTTACTTCTACATCAATTCCAACACGAGCAGCTTCAAACTGGAGAATTTCCGCAATTCTAATCCGCTCGGGGTTTTCGTTGGTGTAAAGCCTTAGGGTAATATCTTCACCAAATACTCCAGCATCCTGGAGAGCATCACGAGCCCGGTCGATATCATAACCAAGGTCATAAACTTCGTCGGTAAACCAGGGAAGATCGGGAGGTACCGGCCCTACTCCGGGTTCACCAATTCCGTTGAGTACCCTTTCAACAATTCCTTCACGGTTAATTACCCTGCTGATTGCCTGGCGAACTTCCTTATCAGCAAGGGGTCCCGATTGGGTGTTGAAGCCAAGGTAATTGTACCCGGTTCCGGGTGTTCTCTCAACAACAATGTTCGGGTCATCTTCCAGGCGGGGCAGTTCTTGAGGTACTACTCCACCCTGATACATATCAATTTCCCCTGCTTCAAAAGCAAGAAGTCGGGTTGAACCTTCGGGGATAGCCCTGAACTGAACGTAGGGATGATTTGGTTCTCCAC
>PUKG01000068.1 GCA_003550445.1 Halobacteroidaceae bacterium | reverse complement strand
GGACACATTTCCCTTCCATTACAGGAAGAGCAGCTTTTGGCCCTATGTCCCCAAGCCCCAGGACAGCTGTCCCGGTAGAAACAACCGCTACCAGGTTACCCCTGGCGGTATATTCATTAACCAGTTCCTCATTCTCCGCTATTTCTTTACAGGGTTCTGCCACCCCGGGGGAATAGGCAAGGCTCAGATCCCGAGGGGTTTTTACAGTAACTTTTCCCCTCACTTCAATTTTTCCTTTGTGCTTCAGGTGCAACTCTAAAGCTTCCTTTTTTAAGTCGCCCATATTTATTACCTCCTTTAGGAAATTCGGAATTTTTCAACCCCCTGTTGAAAAATATCGTTTCCGTGAACATCGTTAGCCACAAAAAGGGGGAATTTTTCCACCTCCAGGCGATGGACGGCTTCTGGACCAAGGTCTTCATAGGCAATAACCTCTGAGGATTTTATGCAACGAGAAAGAAGAGCCCCTGCTCCTCCTGTGGCTACAAAATATACACCTTTAAACTCCTTTAAAGCATCTTTTACCTGTTGAGACCTTTTCCCCTTGCCAATAAAACCTTTTACACCCTGTTCCAGCAGTAAGGGAACATAGGGATCCATCCTTCCACTTGTGGTTGGCCCTGCTGACCCAATAGGTTTTCCAGGGGGAGGAGGTGTGGGGCCAACATAGAAAATCAAACTCCCTTTAAGAGGGAAGGGAAGTTTCTCCTTTTTTTCAATTGCCCCTTTAATCCTTCGATGAGCTGCATCTCGGGCAGTATAAATTACCCCAGAGAGCAAAACCCTGTCTCCAGCCTTTAATTTTTCCAGGTCATCGGAATTTAAAGGCGTTGTTAGTTCAACCATTTTGATCCCCCCTAAAGTTCAATTTTCCCATGGCGTGCGGCATGACAATTTAGATTTACAGCTACAGGTAATGAAGCGATATGACAGGGATAGGTTAAAAGGTTAACACCTAGGGCGGTTATTCTTCCCCCAAGACCAAGGGGCCCAACTCCTAGTTTATTAACCTCCTTCAATATTTCCTCTTCAAAGTCAGCCAGTTCAGGGTCAGGATTTTTTTCATGGGGGGGCATAAAAAGAGCTTTTTTCGAAAGTAAAGCAGCTTTTTCCATGGTACCCCCAACGCCCACTCCAATTACAAGAGGAGGACAGGGGTTTGGACCAGCCTCATCAACAACCTGGCAAATAAAATCAATTATCCCCTGGGGACCATCAGCAGGTTTGAGCATTTTTAACTTGCTCATATTTTCACTGCCCCCACCTT
This sequence comes from Halobacteroidaceae bacterium, assembly GCA_003550445.1. Taxonomy (GTDB): domain Bacteria; phylum Bacillota; class Halanaerobiia; order B1SED10-174; family B1SED10-174; genus T1SED10-26. The sequence goes on along the minus strand of PUKG01000068.1, from coordinate 4,947 downwards.
TTGCTGCAACCTTAATTTTAAGCTTATCTCCCGGGACTAATTCTGTATGAATAATTGCCGGAGTATTATTCCCGGTATTTACTCTTTTAAAGATTGGATCTGAGACCATTGATTTTCGAAGATATCCTTTTTCGTAACCCTTTGCAACTCCTGCGTTAATTGCTTTTTCCAGGGTTTCTCCTTTTATCCGAACTTCCTCTCCCACTTCGACAAATGCAACAACCACTCCAGTATCCTGGCATATGGGAAGGTTTTCCTGGATAGCGATCCGGGAGTTTTCCAATAATTGGTTAATAAGTTCCTTCCCCAGGAAAGATTCTTCTTTTTCAAGGCTTTCTTCCAAACTCTTACATATAGCCGGATCCAGTTCAACATTAATTTCAATTAGTTTTTCTGATACTGCCTCGACGATTTTCTGGCTTTCAATTACCCGCAAGAAAAAACCCCCACCTTTCTTCTATGAACCCTTTATGCAAAGGGAAAGTAGCGCCATTCTCATTGCAACCCCATTCCGAACCTGTTCAAGAATAAGGGATTTGGGATGATTTACAAGACCCGCTTCAATTTCCACTCCCCTATTAACAGGTCCGGGGTGCATTAAGTAACAATTCTCCTTTGTTTTAGCAAGGCGATCCTTATTAATTCCATAAATTTTAAAATATTCTTCTTCATTGGGAATAAAAGCTTCGGCCATTCGCTCCTTTTGTATCCTAAGAAGATATAGAATATCAATATCCTCAATAATGTTATCAATATCGTGCTCAATTTCCATACCTCTGCTGACTAAATCACCCGGGATCAAGGCAGGCGGTCCAACCAAAATAATTTCGGCCCCGAGTTTTTGAAGGCCTAAAACCTCGGAACGAGCAACCCGGCTATGAAGAATATCTCCAACAATTGCTACTTTTAATCCCTCAAAATCTATACCCCTGTTCCAGATAGTGAAAAGATCAAGGAGAGCCTGGGTTGGATGCGCCCTAGAACCATCCCCCCCATTTAATACTGGACAATCAGTATAACGGGTTGCCAGCTCAGGGGTTCCGGGCTGAACATGACGCATAACAATTGCATCAATATTCATGGCATCAATGGTTTGAATGGTATCAATGAAGGTTTCTCCTTTTGCCAGGCTACTTGTTCCGGCAGAAAAGTTAATAACCTCCATCCCCAACCTTTTCTGGGCAAGTTCAAAGGACATACGGGTTCTCGTACTGGGTTCAAAGAAAAGGTTAACCGCAGTATAACCCTTAAGGTCGGAAAGTATTCCCCCCGGCTTCTTTTCAATTCCCTCCAAATATTCAGCGGCTTTTTCAAAAGTAATCAAAATTTCCTCCGTTGTCATTTCTTCAATTCCAAGAACATGCTTCCTTGTCCAATTCAATAGAGGAGCCCCCTTTATTCTTTTTTCTTCATTGTTTATTCCATTTTTGCAACCCATTTTCCTGCCTTTACCAAACAAACAAAAAAGTTTTCCAAAAACTTTTTCCCCTAAAACTAAAAAGTTTCCTTTACTATGTTTATTACTGGGACACATCCTCCAGGGAAAAATAGGGTTCTAAATCTCGAACCAATACCGCCAGTCCTTTTTCAAGGAAAATTTCTGCTTTTTCCTCCAAAATCTCATTGCTTATTCCAAGAGTTCCCCAGGGGGTCAAAACCGCATTTTTTACATTAAACTTGCATCCCTTAATCCTTAGTCCCGAAACCTTGCCTCCCCACGGAATAAGGGAAAATCTTCTTCCCTTTTCTTTTTCAAGGCAGGCAAAATCTGAAATTAATTCAAGACTATTTTGGGGATTTAAAATCACCCCATGGGCCTTTTCCCTTTTTATTTTATTCAGGACAGCAATTCCGGCAAGGGATTGGTCAGGCCGCCCTCCCCAGGCCCCAAGGATAATAATTCTATTAAACCCTTTCTTTAAGGCAAAAGTAGCGGTTATTTCCAGATCCGTTTCATCCTTTTCCTCGGGAAAAACCCGTGTAGAAACCCCATCTTTTTTCATCCCACTTAAGGTTTTCTCGGAAATCGAATCAAAATCCCCCAGCAGGTAATCCGGAGTAATCCCCATTTTTTGGAGGTATTCTCCCCCACTATCTGCAGCTATTATGGGTTTGCGATTTAACAAAAAGTCTTTGTATAGAGAAATTGGGGCCAATAACTCTCCACCAGCAATTATATAACACGTATTAACCGACAAAATGATCCCAACCTTCTTCTTTTAGTGGCCGAAGCCTTTTTTTATGGAAGATTTTAATCCCCCAATCCTTTTCTTGGATTTTTCCAATTTTGGTTATTTTTACACCCTTTAGTCTCATGGTTTCTCGGATTTCATTTTCTTTTTCGGGGGGCCCAGAGAATAATAACTGATAATCTTCCCCGCCTCTAAGAGCGATTTTGAAGGGATCTTTTTGTTTTTGTTTTGCCCACTCCCTTAAACTCCAGGAAAGGGGAAGTTTATCCAGTTCAATTAATGCTCCAACTCCGCTTTGAGAACAAATATGACCAAGATCATTAGAAAGTCCATCACTAATATCGATCATTGAATTAACCAGCCCTGCCAGAGCAGGTCCTGCTTGGTTGTAAACCAGGGGATCAAGGTGCCTGTTAACCAGGTAAAGCAGATTTCTTTTTTTCAGCCCCTTCCAGCCATTCGCCCTAACTTTTTTCAGTTCTTTTTCATTTGCTTCTCCGGATAACCAAAGCCAGCCTGCATGAGAATCTCCAATTGTTCCCGTTACCCATATGTCATCTCCTGGTCTTGCACCGGAACGGGATACAGCCTTTTCCACCTTTCCCCAAATCATTATGTTTATAAAAAAAGGGCCGGGTGAACGGGTGATATCGCCACCAACAATTTCTAATCCATACTGGCGACAACCCTCAGCAATTCCCTGCCCAACTTTTTCTATATAACCATCCTTTAATGAGGGAGGAATAGCCATTGCAAGAAGTGCAAATTCGGGTATTCCTCCCATAGCATTAATATCGCTGACATTTACCGAAATAGCCTTTTTCCCTAATAATTGGGGGGGATGAAAAGACTTGTCAAAATGAACATCTTCAACCAGAATATCAGTGGAAAAAACACTTTTTCCTGGAAAATTATCAATTACTGCAGCATCGTCCCCTATTCCCAGTCCAATCCTTTTGGAGGAAGGAGAGAATTTATTTTTAAACATTTCAATAATGGAAAACTCTCTCTTCCTTTTCAAGCATCCCTACCTCCTTGGAAAAATCCCTCTCTGATAACTCAGGGCTAAAACCACCACAAAAGTGAGTAGAGCTTCGGGGATAATAAAGGAAAGATTGTAGGTTAAGCTATAAAGAACCACAGGTGTTCCCTCTGGAGCAAAATGACCAAAGAAAACAACTCCTGAAAGAAAATGGCTTAAAAACCGGGCAAAAAACCCCAGGGCAACTCCTCCTGCAAGGAAAATATATTTTTTATTTTCCGACCTCTGAAACCCGGAATAAAAAAGGCCAGCCAGTCCAACGAGTAAAAAAGCCAGGGGATAATCAAGAATAGCCTGAACGGGATGAACAATATATGGTCCCAAAAAGAGTTTTACTACCCCGGCGATCCCGCCAGCCATTACTCCTGCAGGAAGACCATGCCTGAAAGCCACTACCATCAAGGGTACCAGGGCCAATGTTACTGACCCCCCCTGAGGAGCCCGCCAAATCTTGAGAAAATCCAGAATTACAACAAGGGCCACAGCCAAACCAATTTCCGTCATCAAACGCAATTCCATTTTTCTTTTCATACTTTGCCTCCTTCGCCGCCCCCTGGGAAAGCTCAACCCTACTCAGTTTGCAAAGGAGAATAATGTTGAGCACCTCACTTCCCTCCGCCAGTATTATCCGGTTCAGGTTCTGGGGTCGACAACACCTTGTGTTGTCCTCTCAGCTTTTGCTCCCCCAGCAAGGGCTATTATTTAACAAATTTCGGCCGCAAAAGGCCAAAAATTTTATTCCAAAGTTTTTTTCCTGAAAGCTTCCCAATTTTCACCATTATTTTCGGAAAAAATTGCCGATCCCGCAACAATTATCCTTGCGCCGGCTTCAATTATTTCTCTTACATTTTCCCTATTTATCCCGCCATCTACAGCAAGTTCAATATTTTTTTCCCGGCTATCAATTAAGCTCCTGGCCTCTCTTATTTTTTCCAGCATAGCAGGAATAAAAGCCTGGCCACCAAAGCCCGGATTAACGGCCATAAGCAGGAGCAAATCAATCTCATTCCAAATACTGTCGAGAACTCCCAAAGGTGTTCCAGGGTTTAAAGAAATCCCTACCCCAACTCCATTTTCTTTTAACTCCTGAATTCCCTTGTATATATGAGGGGTGCTTTCAACATGAAGGGTAATAATATCGCTCCCTGCTGAAATAAAATCAGAAATATACCTCTCAGGCTTCTCGATCATTAAATGGGTCTCGCAAATTAGGTTCGAACCCCTTTTGCAGGCTTCGACAACAGCCGGTCCCATTGAAATATTTGGGACAAAATGTCCATCCATTATATCCAGATGAAGCATATCCGCATCTTTCACATTTTCCAGGGCTTGCCCTAAAAAAAGGGGATCCGCGGCGAGAATTGATGGGGCTATTTTAACCTGATCCATTTTATTCCAGCTCCTTTAATAATCGAAGGTAATTTCCATAGCGTTGGGATTTAATTAAACCTTCTTCAACCTCTTTTTTGACAGCACATCCCGGTTCTTTATAATGAACGCAGGAACTAAATCGGCAGTTTTCCATGAGGGGAATAAATTCTACAAAGGTAAACGGGAGGGATTCTTTGGGAATCAGGTTAACCTTTAGCTGGGAAAAACCCGGAGTATCTGTAATTAATCCATCTCCCCAGGGAAAAAGTTGAACATGCTTGGTTGTATGTCTTCCCCTTCCTAACTTACGGCTAACCTCCCCTGTAGTTAGGTCCCAATCGG
>PUKG01000199.1 GCA_003550445.1 Halobacteroidaceae bacterium | reverse complement strand
GAACAAAAAGCCCGGGCAACTGCCCTGGCCTTTCAGGAAAGCGCTCTTGACATTGCTTACGCTTCCGGCTCTTTTCTATTCGGAATTTCCATTTCTTTAATTGATTACGGCCCATCTTTTAGTTTGATCGGAATAATAACAATATTAACTGCAGGTTTTTTCCTTGTAACGGGGCCGGAAAGAAGAAAAAAAATGGCCCAGGAAATTGCAGGACAGGACTGAAAAATCAAACCCGGTTTTAATCAACCGGGTTTTTGTTTTCTGTTTCAAATTCTTCGGGAATTAGTTCCTTAATATCCCTTTTGGTTTCCTTCATTTTTCGATAAACATTATCAAATTCTATTCGGTAATTGAATTCAACCTCCGAACGTGCCCTTTCTTCTTTAATATCGAGATTCCTGATAATTAAAAGCTCTTCCCGCATTTTTGATCCCTGTAATAGCGGGAGGCCTGAGGGAGCCCAGACTCCGCTGCCTCCCCAAAAAAGGATCCCGCTCCTGTCGTGGGGGCCAACCCCGTTAACTCCAATACTCCAGGTCTGGTTGTATGCGGCTTTGGAAGAATTCATCAGGTCCCATAAAAATCCATAATAGTTATCCGTTCGGACATTCATTCGGGGATAATCCCTTATGGCATGGGATCTCCAGGCGGCAACGGTAATAATGGCATCAACTTCATCAGTGAAAGCATACTGGCGGGGCAATTCTACAAAACAAAGGTCGTAACAGGTCAAAAAACCAAACCTTCCCCAGCGGGTATTTATAGTTAACCTCTTATCACTTCCCCCCTTGAAATATTTCTTTTCCAGGGGGGTTAAAAAAATCTTATCGTAGGTTAAATTGTGGTCGGTAAAATCATATTCCGGATGAAGGATAAAAGAGGAATTGAAAAGGTCATCTCCTTTTTGGTAAACATTATTAAAGAAAATATATTCCAACCCCTGTTGATTACCAGAAAGGCTGTCCCGGATATTGTTAAACCAGGGGATAATCCTATTTGTTTCCCCCTCAAGAAGGTGGTCCCAAACTTCTCCACCTTCAGTTTCCCAGATGTACCCAGTTAAGCTGAGTTCGGGGAAAATAATAATGTTAACATCTTTTTTGTGGCCGATCTCAACCACTTCTTCGATTTTAGCCATATTCTGCCTGATATCAGTGGTCAGGTTAATATTGGCCAGTAAAACAGATGGCCGTTCCTCCAGGTCGCAATAGGTTCTTTCCACAATCCTGGAAATCAAAAAGAACACATCCTTTCCAGTTTTTCTTGGATAGTCTTTGTTTTATTATCCCAATTCGCAGCTCAACTCCGAAAACCTTCCTGGAAAACAAAAAACCCCCTATTTTTCGGGGGGATTTTTTTATTCCTTAAGTTTATTAATTTTCCCCGCTTCCCTAAGATCTATTAAGGCCTTTTGAACTCGATCTTTTTCTTGAGAAAGGGAACCCGACTCAAGTTCCTGGTAAAGAGCTTTTATAAGACAATAAATCATTAAAACCATAAGAAGCATAAAGGGGAAACCCCCTATTATTGATGCCGTTTGCAAAGCCTTAAGCCCCCCGGTAAAAAGGAGAATTGAAGCAATTGCTCCCTCAATTACACCCCAGGTTGCCCTAAGTTGATATGGTGGGTTTAACATTCCTCCGGAAGTAAGCATTCCGTTAACATAAGTCCCGGAATCACTGGAAGTAATAAAGAAAATTGCAACTAAAAGCATCCCAATAAAAATCAAGACAGAAGAGCCGGGTAGCAATTCCAGGGCTGCAAAAAACCCTGCCGCTTCGTTTCTTGCAACGGCATCTGCAATTCCTCCGGTGGAAAAATGCTCTTCATAAAGAGCAGCTCCTCCAAAAACGTTAAACCAGATTATACTAACCAGGGTTGGAACCAGTAAAACTCCGATAACAAAAGTCCTCAAAGTCCTTCCCCGGGAGATACGGGCTATAAAGGTTCCCACAAAAGGTGCCCAGGCAAGCCACCAGGCCCAATAAAAAACGGTCCATGCCCCATACCAGCCTTCCGTTCCTTCTCCTGCGGCATCAAGACCAAAAGACATTTGAAAAATGTTCTGTAAATATTCCCCGGTAGAGTGGGTAAAAAGATTTAGAACAAAAAGTGTAGGACCAAGGACGAAAACAAGAAGCAATAATCCTATTGATAGTAAAATATTTAGCCTGCTTAAATTTTTAATTCCCCTATCAATTCCGGTGATTGTAGAGGCTACAGCGGCAATTGTAATAACAACTACTATCCCCACCCATAATCTCTCTGTGCTCTCAATTCCAAACAATGTTTCAAACCCTGAACCGATCTGCATGGCCCCAAGTCCCAGAGAAGTTGCCAGCCCAAACATTGTGGCAAAGACTCCAATGACATTAACAACTGCCCCCCATCCCCCTGCGATACCTTTCTCCCCCAAAACAGGTTCCAGTGTAGAACTTAGCATCATCGGTAAATCCTTCCGGAAACTAAAATAGGCAAGGGATGCTGCAACAACGGCGTAAATTGCCCAGGGATGGAAACCCCAGTGAAAAATGGAATAACGCATCGCGGTATGAACGGCCTGGGCTGAATAAGGATCTCCATAGGGAGGCCAGATATAATGGGAAATTGGTTCAGAAACTCCCCAAAAAATCAGCCCTATTCCCATTCCACAGCTGAAAAGCATGGCAAACCAGGTGAGAATTGGGTACTCCGGTTTTTCATTGTCCTTTCCCAGTTTTACTGCACCAAGGGGACTAACCATCAAAAACAAAATAATTAATAAAAAAACACTTACCAGAAGAATAAAGCTCCACCCAAAATATTTAACCATGAAAGAAAAAATTGAATCCATCCAGGTTTCAAGTGTCCCGGGAAAAACCATCCCGAATAAAACAAAGGCAAGGGTTACAATAATAGCAAAATAAAAAGTGGGGTTCTTAAGAATTTTTCCTTTTCTATCCTGAACCGGATTTTTGTTCATTTCCCAGGCCCCCTTTGCCAAAAATATCCCAAAACTCTTGGTCCTTTTTCCAAAATTCTATTAATATATTTTTTTTATAAAACCTTTTTTAAAAAATCCCCCCGGCCCTTTAACCGGGGGGATTTAGAGTTTCTTTTAGTTTAAGCCACTTTAGAGATCGTCGGTTTTTCCTTCAGCCTTCAGATCTTTAATGGCTTCATAAATCCTTGCCCTTTCAACAGGTAATGAACCCGCTTTCATCTCTCCGTAAAGAGCTTTAAAGAGGCAATAAACCATCAAGACCATCAGGATCATGAAGGGGAAGCCACCGATAATCGAGGCAGTCTGCAGGGCAGAAAGACCTCCAGTAAAGAGGAGAATAGAAGCAATAGCTCCCTCAACAACTCCCCAGGTGACCCGTAGCTGATAGGGAGGATTAAGCATTCCCCGTGATGTGAGCATACCATTAACGTAAGTTCCCGAGTCACTGGATGTTATAAAGAAGATGGCCACCGAGACCATACCAACAAAGATAAGGAGCGAGGAAGCCGGAAGCAGGCTTAAAGCCTCGAAGAAACCTGCAGCCTCGCTTTCCGCAACTGCATCTGCAATACCTCCTGCACCAAAGTGCTCTTCATGTAATGCTGCTCCACCAAAAACACTAAACCAGACAATACTTACAAGGGTAGGAACTAATAGGACCCCAACAACAAAAGTCCTTATTGTCCGGCCGCGGGAAACCCGGGCGATAAATGTTCCAACAAATGGAGCCCAGGCAAGCCACCAGGCCCAGTAAAACACGGTCCAGGCACCATACCAGCCCTCTGTGCCTTCCCCGGCGGCATCAAGGCCAAAGGACATATGGACAACATTCTGCAAGTATTCTCCAGTTGAATGGGTAAAAAGATTCAGGATAAATAAGGTCGGTCCAAAAATAAAGACCAGGATTAAAAGGGTTATGGCAATGACAATGTTAATCCGGCTTAAATTCTTAATTCCTCTATCAATACCAGTTATTGTAGATATTACGGCAGCGGCAGTTACAACAATAACAATAATAACCCAGGATGTTTCCGTGCTGGCAATTCCAAATAGCCTTTCCAGACCATTCCCAATCTGCATCGCTCCAAGCCCCAGGGAAGTTGCCAGGCCAAACAGAGTAGCAAAAACTCCAATAACATTAACCAGGGTTCCCCAACCACCATCAATCCCTTTCTTGCCCAGGATTGGCTCCAGGGTAGAACTGAGCATCATTGGGAGACCTTTGCGGTAGCTGAAATAGGAGAGGGCTCCGGCCACAACAGCATAAATGGCCCAGGGGTGAAAACCCCAGTGGAAAATTGAATACCGCATGGCCACGTGAATGGTGCCGGCTTCATATGCTTCCCCGAAGGGGGGCCACATGTAATGCCAGATAGGTTCTGAAACACCCCAGAATATAAGGCCGATACCCATACCACAGCTAAATAACATTGCAAACCAGGTAAACAGCGGATACTGGGGTTTTTCATCATCTTTACCCAATCTAATTCCACCCAAAGGACTGACAAGTAAGAAAAGAATAAGTAACAGGAAAATGCTGACGAAGAGGATGAAACTCCAGCCAAAGTACTCAATCATAAAATCAAATAGTGAGCCCATCCAGCTTTCAGCAGTATCGGTAAAAAACATTCCAAAAAGGACAAAGGCAACAGTAATTATCAGGGCAATGTAAAATGTGGGATTTCTTAAAATATTTCCACCCTGATCCTGAATCAGTTCTTTTTCCTCCACTTACACAACCTCCTTTTGCTGATTCTTAATTTTTAGGGAAAAGTCCGAAAAAAACCATCCCAAACAGTTTTCCTCCCGGTCAACACCCCCTTTAAAGTTTTCTAGATAAACCGAATATATATCTGTTTTTTGTTAGGGCATGATCAAAGCTGGAATTACTGGAAATTTAGGATAGCAAGAATTATTATTATATTTAGAATATTTACTATCTTGAGGCCGTTTAAATTTTTTGAACTTGCTTTTTCGCCTTTTTGTTATACAGGGTTTAAGGGTTATTGCTTTAATATGATAAAAACACTAATCCAAAAATAACCTTCCAACCTAAAATTTCAGAGTCCGAAAAACCTGAAATCCGGAAACTCAGGTGGAAGCTGGATTAAAAATGTCTTTTTAATTAATATTTCCCCGAAAAAAATTCATTTTTTTCCCAGTTCATTTCGCCTTGTTGTTTCTACCCTGTTATTAATAATTCCTTCTTTTAAATTAAATCAATTTTTTTTGCCAGAAAATTTCTTTTCCGGAAATCAAAAAAAACTCCCTTAAAATAAGGCTTTTTAGCCCCGAAAAAAAACTGAAATTTTTTGAAAAAGAAAATTCCTCTCTAACCATTGGGTTAAAGAGGAATTTTTTCCCTTTTAATTACTATTTCTTTTTACAAACGTTCAAAACTGGCTGTAAAGTGGCGTAAAATTTTCGGCTCATGAACAAAACGAACTCCCGAAATTCTCTCTCTTTTTTCTCCTAACCTTCGAAAAGCCTCAACAACATAATCCATGTGGTTGTCAGTATATGTCCTCCGGGGAATAGTAAGGCGTAAAAGATCAAGTTCTGGCATAATATTTTCCCCTGTTTCCGGGTCTCTCCCGGCCAGAATTGTCCCAACTTCAACTGCCCTCACGCCACTTTCCAGGTATAATTCAATACAGAGAGCCTGGGAGGGAAATTGATCTTGAGGAATATGGGAAAGCCAGGTTTTCCCATCAACAAAAACAGCATGTCCTCCCACGGGTTTTTGAATAGGAACACCAATTTCCATTAATTTTCGTCCCAGCCTGTTTACCTGGCCAATTCGATGGGCAAGATAATCCTCATCCTGCACTTCATAAAGGCCTCGAGCAAGAGCTTCCATATCCCTTCCCGCAAGACCCCCATAAGTAATAAACCCTTCAAGGGGAACAAGGCGTTCCTTGGCTTTCTGAAAGAGGTTTTCCTGCCCTTCGGCAAGACCAATCAGCCCGCCAATATTCACAAGCCCATCCTTTTTTGCACTAATGGTGCATCCATCAGCCAGGCTGAAAAAATTCCGGATTATCTCCTGAAGGGTTTTATTCTCCTGCCCCTGTTCACGTTTCTTTACAAAATAGGCATTTTCGGCAAAGCGAGCAGCATCTAAAAATAAAGGCAGCTCAAATTTATCTGCTATTTCCCTGACTTTTTGCATGTTTTCCAAAGAAACTGGCTGACCTCCCCCACTGTTGCAGGTTATGGTCATAAGGATAAAGGCGAT
>PUKG01000300.1 GCA_003550445.1 Halobacteroidaceae bacterium | reverse complement strand
AGAATGAGCTCAAAGACCTTGCCCATGCAATCAATGATATGCTTAACCGGATAAACCAGGCTTATGAATCCCAGGTTCGTTTTGTTTCCGATGCTTCTCATGAATTAAGAACTCCTATTTCTGTTATCCAGGGTTATGCCGGGCTTTTGGATAGGTGGGGCAAGCATGATGAGAAAACCCTGCAGGAGTCTATAAGTGCAATTAAGAGTGAAACAGAAAGTATGAAAACACTTGTAGAGCAGCTTCTTTTCCTGGCCCGGGGGGACAATGAAACCATTCAACTGCACAAGGAAATTTTTGATACCTGTTTAGTAGTCGATGAGATTATAAAAGAACCCCGCCTTATTGATCCCAACCATGTTTTTGAAACTGAATTGGATAGCCCCGCCTATATTGAAGCGGATCAGCAGTTAATCAAGCAGGCTGTCCGGATTCTTGTAGATAACAGTATTAAATATACTCCAGCTGAAGAAACCATTTTAATTAAGGTTTTCAAAGAGGAGGATAAAGTAAAAATTCAAGTCCAGGACAATGGTATCGGTATTGATCCCGAAGATGTTCCTAATATTTTTGACAGGTTTTATCGTTCCGATGAATCAAGGGCTCGTAAAACGGGTGGATCTGGCCTGGGACTATCAATTGCAAGGTGGATTGTAGAAAGACATCAGGGTCATTTTGAAGTTATTAGCCGTTTAGACATTGGGACCAGGACAACCATTGTTTTACCCCGAACTTTAGACTCTCATAATGATTAATTGATTAGAATTACTTTAAAAAAATTTTGTCAGCAAAATAACAGCCTTTTTTCAGGGCTGTTTTTTCAATTAACAAAACCACCTGGAAGATTATATTAGGGATTTGTAATTGCAGCAGGAAAAAAGAAAATTGATGGAAAAACTCCCGGAAAACCATTAGGAAATATCTCCCGATTTAAAGAAACCAGTTAGAATTTAATACTTTATTAAGGACAATTAGTTGGTTGTTCTTGCCAAAGGGCTTTTCAAAAAAACCTAAAGGGAGCCCCTGACGTTTTAGTGATATTTTTTGTTGATTTTAATTACAAATAACAGAATTTATTGAAAATTAATGACCGACTTAGATAATAAAAATTGTTGAAGGTGTTTTTTTGTGTTTGTAGAAAGCAAAAAATATAGGAAAAAAATCACAAGAAAAATTAAATTCTCTTATTTAGGAGAATTTAAAAATGGGCCCCGCCGCTCATCAAAGACGAGCGGGAAGGTTTTTTATTTCACTAAGGGAAGGGGGGAAAGCCTTAAAAGTTTTCACCACGAATGCTTTGCAAAAATTTTTAGTTGATTTTAAGGAGGGAATGACACATGGGAACCAAGGTTAAAGATGTCCTGGCAGCCCTGGACAAAATTACTGGAGGTCGAGTTTTATTAAATGCTGAGGACTATGTAAATGGGAAAAACCCTTTTGTGGTAACCAAAAGTTCCAATCTCCCGGGAAAAGCAATCACTGAAACACCTGGGCTGGTTTGTGGAGATGAAGACCAGGAAGTGAAAAAAATTGGCGTTTGTATGACCCTATCTGAGTCTGATATTGAATTGGCTGGAGCAATGGGAATGGATGCAATTGTTGCTCACCACCCAATCGCTGATGCAGCGAACTCAGGGGGGGTATCGCTGCGGGGTTATCTTGAACTATATGGACTTGCAGCATTTGAACTCCATGAAGCCTTTCATGGTTTGCACCCCGGAATTGCCTATCTACATGGGCATGAAACCTTCCGGGTAGAAGTCCGGTACGGAAATATTCCCGGAAATATCCTTTTTGTCGGGAGGGCAATGGAGGGAATAACTACCCTTGGAGATATTCTTAAACGACTAAAAAACTTCATGGGACGAGAAACTGAAGAAGCTGTCCTGAAAGAAGAAAGAAAGATCCGGGGATGTGAAGATATAAAGGAAACCAGTATTGAAGCCGGGGCGAAAATAATATTGGGCGCAAAAGACAGCCCAGTAAAAACCATAGCCCATATCTTCCCACACACTGGATTTTCTCCAGAACATTTGGAGCAAATTTGCACCGAACACGAGGAAATTGATACCTTAATCGCCTCAATTAGTAGGGTAAAGGAAGGCAATCCCCTAATCGAAAAAGCCCGAGAATTGGGCTTGAATTTCCTCCTCGGGAATTCTCATGCCCAGGAAATTTTTGAAAATGGAACCCCGCTGGCCAAGGCAATTAACAAGGCACTCCCTGAAACCGAAGTATATCTTCTTCAGGAAAGGGTTACTGCAACTCCGGTGAGGGAATTTGGAAGCCAGGCTATCAAAGATTACAGTGATTTTATTGTTAACAAATTCCTAAGTTCCTGAGTTATTACTTGAGAAAGAGTAGATCCATGGTAAATTATTTATAATTCTAAGGGAGGAATTAAAATGACTGAAGAAAAACAGGGTAATGGGAAACTAACCAAACCTCAAATTTCCGGGCTTATTGTCCTTGTGCTATTCCTGGGAACAATTTTTCTCAACCCGGATTTTCTTGCCGGATTATTTGAAGCCATTTTTAACAAGATCATGGAAATCCCTATTGAAGTATTCCTTACCGGAAATGTTGGTGTTGCAATTATTGCCAGTGTAATTATTGGCCGAATAATGGAAAGATTGGGTTTTACCGATGCCTTAATGAGAGTTTTTGTTGGTTTTGCAAATAAACTTGGTTTTAATTCAGCAGTTGTAATTCCAGGAATTTATAATATTCTTGGAGATATTAACGCCGCTGGTAAAATTGCAGGCCCTATCTTACTTAAAGCAAAGGCAACCAAAGATGAGCAGAAAATTGCCATAGCCACAATGGTCCAGTCCCAGCAGTCCTTTTCAACATTTATGCTGGGAATGATGGCAATGAGCCTTGCTGGAATAATGGCTTTCCCGGTTATTATAATTTCAATGTTTTTGCCCCTTATTCTAGTGCCCATTTTGCTTAAATTTACTATTTACCGCGAAACCAGAGGAGTAACTCTTGAAGAACAACCTCGTTTCACCCCAAAAACCGCTCCCTTACCCACACTGTTTGGAGCTGCTAAGGAGGGAGTGGAACTATTATTGCTCCTAATTATTCCAGCCGCTGCTGCAATATTTGCTGTAATTGGAGCCCTTGAATATATTGGGGTTTGGGAACCTTTTGAAGCTTTCCTTGGGGGTTTCCTGGAGTTCTTATCAATTGACCCTGCTACTGGAATAATCTCAGTGGTAGCAGCCCCTACCCTGGCGATGGCAATGCTGGTTGAGTCTGCTCCAGATCTGGCTCCTCGCCTTGTAGTAGGTTCTTTCGTACTGGCAGCTTCAGGACTACCATTGTCTGTTGTCTTTGGACAGATCCCTGCTGTTTGGGCTGAAGTTACTGATTTAACTGAAAAAGAGGCAATGGGTGCTGCGGTACTTGGAACTGTAATGAGGTTTATCACTGCTTTTATCATTGCAATGGCTTTAACTCCCCTTTTAATATAAACAAAATTCAAGCCTTTTATAGAAAAGAATTCTTACTAAAAGATACCAGAAAGAAAAAAGTAAGGGGCCCGGGATTTATTTTACCGGGTCTCTTTACTAACTTCTGAAGGAAGAACAGAATTATATAGAAAAAATGAGTGGAGGTGGTTATAAATTGTCAGGGAAGGTTTTAAAAAATGCTCGAATCTTTTCAGGGGAAAAAATTGTTAATAATGGTTATATCGAAATTAAAGAAGGGATAATTACTGATTGGGGAGAAGGACCTCCTCCCTCAGGTTCGAGCTGGGATCTGGAGGGCCGGTCGGTTATGGCAGGGATAATTGATTGCCATACGCACCTTTTAGAGTTTGGAGCATTGGGGGCTCAAAAGTGCAGGGGAGAAGCCCAAAAACTGGGGGGATATGCAAACCTGACAAAAGCTTTACAAGCAGGAATAACAACGTTGGGCGAACATTTTTTGGGACACCCGGTTTTATATCAGGAACTGGATGAATACAGGGAAATAATTTTGAACTCCCCTGTAAATATTCTGCTCTGCCTGGGTTGGTGCGTAATTGGAACTGACCCGTTGACTTTTCTTTCATCCCATTCCCCGGGGAGAGTAATAGAAAGGAAGGATATAACAGATCAAGAAATTGATTGGATGGCAGAAAACTCCCAGTTCCCGGGAGAAAGCATTTTTATTAATGCAACAGTTGCAAATTTACCTCCAGAAACTGTTCCCCATGGGGGAAAAGAAATATTTGGCTTTTCAGAAATCAAAAATTTAGTTGGAAGATTCAAAGAAAAGAACAAAAACCTCGGAGCCCATGTTGAAGGGGAGAGGAGTATCAGAAACTTCATTGATGCCGGGGGGAAAGTTTTACACCACGGCCATGGTATCACACGAGAATTAATGGAAGAAATGAAAATAAAAGGGGTTGAATGGGTAATAACCCCTCATGGGGGAACTTCTTCACCTCCGACCACTCCTGCTGAAATTGCTTTTGCTTTAAAAATTGGTTTAAAGCCAGCCCTGGCTTCGGATTCCTACCTGCCTGTACATCCGGATGCTTCGTATCTGACAAAAAAAGCTTTGCAGGGCAAGGAAATTGGGCCAGGAGATTTTTTACACCTGATTTTCAATTTAAGTCAGGAGTTACTGGGAATAGGAGTTGAAAAAGAAGAAATTCTGCGGATGCTTACTGTTTATCCCGCGAGAATAATGGGCATTGAAAAAGAGAATGGTTCCATAAAGGTGGGTAAAAGAGCAGACCTGATTATTTTACAAGGACTTTGGGGTGTTGAAATTAATGATCCTGAAGATATTGACATTGTAATAAAAGACGGAGAACCAATTATTGATAGGTTGTAATTATTTCCTTGGTTTAGTTTTCCAAAATCAAAATTATCCACCCTGCTCGAGTTATCCAAAATGGTTTTTGATGGGAACTATCCTGTTTAATAATTTTACGTGTTTGATAGGAAATATTGAGAATTGTTTAAAAAATAAATACAGAAAGATAACTCTGCTTTAGTTGGAGTTATCTTTTTAACAATTATTGGTTTGACAAAGGTAAAAGAAATTTGGTTTAGTTTTTTCCTTAAAAACCTGCTAAAAATTTGATTTTACCCCGGTTCTGGTAATAAAGATTGTATGACCAATTATTCATATATACTTTAATTTTAGTTAAAAGGGCTGAGAATTAAACTCCTGATAAAGTTAAACCTTAAAGAAAAACCGCTGAAAACACGGCAGATTTTGTTTTGTGATCATTTTCTTCCCCCAAAAAACTAGTTTATCCTAAAAAACGAGGGATAAAACTCCCTGGTTCGGAGCCTTTTGAAATACTAAGTTTAAAGGTGGTTCTCATAAAGGTTTTTAAAAAACTCCAGTTCAAGAGCTTTTTTCTCAAGGTAGTTTAAAATAGAGTTAGTTTGATTTGCCCTTTTTGACAGTTCTCATTTTCTAGAATAGGGTTAAAAACAAACTGTTGAGGTTGCTCGACAGGGCCAGGACCATGTAAGAGAAACCATTGAAAAAATGGAGGCCATAAATGCAACTGTCCAAAAACAGGCTGAGGGAGCTCAAAAACTTGGATCTTCAGCAGACCGGATCGGGGAAATTATCGACCTGATAAACGATATTTCTGAACAAACCAACTTACTTGCTTTAAACGCTTCAATTGAAGCGGCAAGGGCCGGGGAGCATGGTCGAGGATTTGCAGTTGTTGCAGGAGCAATTGGCGAGCTTGCTACCAAGTCCCAGGAAGCAACCGGTGACATTGCTTCTTTGATAAAAGGAATTCAGGATGAAGGAAATGAAGCGGTAAAAAATAGTCAGGACGGTAGCCAAAGGGCCCAGGAGGGATTGGGTTTAACAAGGGAAACGGGAGAAATATTTGATAAAATTCACGATGCAGTTGCAACCATTGCTGAGAAAGCAAGCTTTGTAGCAGAAAAAATTTCTTCCCAGAGTAAAGAGGTTGGAAGTGTTACTGAAGCCACTGAGAGCGGGGTAGGACTTCTGGAGAGTATTTCAGATCTAATACAACTACAGTCAACAAAAACAGAAGATGTTGTTAACCTGGTGGAAAAAATGTCCGAACTGGCCCGAGATGTAGCCGCTGCTTCAGAGGAGCAGTCTGCATCAACAGATGAGATAGTTAGGACAGTAGAGAATGTAAGCGAAGTTGCCACCAAGAATACTTCTGCAAGTGAAGAAATATCGGCATCCAGCCAGGAGCTGAAAGAAATGGCGGGGAAAATGTTGGAAATGGCAAAAAGGTTTTCTTTTTCCATGGAGTAACGGAGAGAAAAGGAAAAATAAAAAGGGCTGCTGATTTAACTGTCAGCAGCCTTACCTTTTTTAAAAAGGAATAATTTTTTCTAATTTAGGTGGAAGGTTCTAGATGGTGATTTT
>PUKG01000192.1 GCA_003550445.1 Halobacteroidaceae bacterium | reverse complement strand
GGCATATAGGCTCCCTGGGGATTCATAAAATACCCAACCACATCCCCAATAGCTCCTACTGCACCTCCGGCCAGTGGACCCATTGTTACCCCGGCAATAATTATGGGCAAACCGCCAAACCCAATCCGGACGCCTGCAACGCCTGCCATTGGAATCTGAATACTTAAAAACCTTTGCAGAACAATTGTCAGAGCAATTAAAAAAGCAAGGTAAACCAGTTTCCTAGTAGGAAATTTATCCATTTTTAACTCCCCTCTCTCTGGCCAAGCAGATGGTATCACCAAAGAGAAGGTCTCTTTGGCTAGCGGACGCGGTGACCATACCGCAGCCATTCTAAGATGGCATTTCGTCTTGGGGCAACGTCCCATCCCCAAGCACTCCTACGCATGGCACCTACTCTGCCTGGAAATTAAATTTTTTTGTTACGAGTTTCTGATTATCAGTTTACATCAAAATAACAATAAATGCAAAAATAATAATCATTTTCGATAAAAGAATTATGTTAATTTCTCGATAAAATTCTGAAGTTCTGTGTCAATAGACCTTTCAAGAGGGGGGGCCTGGTATTCTTCCACAATTTTTTGATATCGTTTCCTTGCCCGCCCCACAATATCGGGCAGGGGACAATCACTCATGTAACGATCTCTTAGGCTCACCCCCGGTTGCCGCAGTTCTTTCATATGCCTGTAAGTATGGTCCGTTGATAAAAAGTGCCCTCCACTTCCCACATCCATTATGGTTTTTTTCCCAAGGTAATCCTCGTCAATTTTTATTCCCGCGACATATTCCTTGGCCATACCACATATCTCGTCATCCATAATGAATTTTTCAAAGGACATGGTCATATAATTCTCAAGTAAGCCTGCTGAATGAAGAATGAAATTAAACCCGCTGCAAACTCCTGTCAGGAAAACCATCATTGATTCATAACCGCTCTGGGCATCCGGGACAATGGAATCTGTAAGACAACCCCCACCCCGGGAGGGAATATTATAAAATCTGGCGAGTTGGGCTGTTCCCCCAAACATCTTGGCCGTTTCCGGACTCCCAATTGCCAGGTTCCCGGTTTTTAAGTCTACAACACTTGAGGCCGAACCATAAATTACCGGGGTTCCAGGGTTAACCAATTGTGAAAGGGTTATACCCGAAATAATTTCTGTGTTTTGCTGGACAAGGGCTGCTGCTATTGTGGAAGGGGCGGTTGTTCCAGTCATGCTCAGGGAAGAAACAATTGTTGGTTGGTTATTACGGGCATATACCATTAGGGCTTCGGTCATCCTGTTGTCAAATTGTAGGGGACTATTGGTGTTAATTAAAGAAATCAAAACCGGATGATTTTTTACATAGTCTTCTCCTCCATAAATAAACCCTGCCATTTTAACACTATCCAGGGCCTTTTTTGCCCCCATGGCACTTCCCATAAGTACTTTGTCAGTATATTTAACCCCGGTATAAATCATCTTAGCATGCCGGATGTTATCTGGAATATCATCGGGTTCTACCAGAACACCCCCGACAACATCAATGTTCTCACTGTTGCCAGCAAGTATTGTAAAAGTTTTATAATCCTCAAAGGTAGAACCTCTTCTTTTCCCCGTTTCCATATCCATAACAAATGGCGAACCATAACCTGGTGCCAGGACTGTATTTCCCCCCCCGATAGTAACTTTCCTATCAGGATTTCTGGCAAACATATCAAAGGTAGATGGTGCAAGTTTTAATTGTTCTTCAACCAATTTCGCGGGAATAAATACTTTTTTCCCTTCAACCTTTGCCCCATTTTTCTTAAATATTTCCCTGGCTTCTTCATTGTGAAATTCTATTCCCTCTTTTTGTAATAGTTCGAGGGAAATGTCATGAATTTTCTCTATTTCAGAAGGGCTCATTACATCCAGGGGAGGTAAATCGCGGATTATCATGGGTTAACCCCCTCATCTTTTTTCTTTTTTTAAAGGGGCTCCAATAAGGAGCCCCTTAAAAAGGACTATTTTAAACAGAACTAAAACTCTGCAGGCATTTTTTCCAGTTGTTTGAGATCAAAAACAGGACCATCCTTGCAAACATAATACCTGCCGATATTGCAGCGTCCACACTTGCCCAGCCCACAGGACATTTTCATTTCCAGGGTTGTTATAATATCCCTGGGATCTATTCCAGAATTTTTTAATTCATCGGTAATAAACCGGATCATTATCGGGGGACCGCAGGTAAAGAAAACAGTATCCGGTTCTTTCAGATCAAGTTCCTCATTCAATAATTCATGAGGATAACCTACACAGTGGACCCATCCCTCACATTCTTCGTCAATTGTATATTTTACCGTGGTATTGGGGGATTTTTCCCATTGGGAAAAATCATATTTATAAAGCATGTCTTCGGGGGAACGGAAAGCAAGTAACATCTGGACTCTTCCATATTGATCCCGGTTTTTTTCATCCAGGACATAATTAATCAAAGACCTCAACGGAGCAAGCCCAATACCCCCTGCAAGGAAAACCAGGTTTTTTCCCTTCACTTCTTCATAAGGGAAACTATTCCCATAAGGCCCCCGGATACCGATCTCACCCCCCTCTTTCATATTGTGAATTGCTTCGGTTACCAGGCCCGTTTCTTTAATTGAAATATCAAAGTAGTCCTCCTGAGTAGGGGATGAAGCAAACCCAAAGGGAGCTTCTCCAACACCAAAAACCGTTAATTCAACAAATTGGCCCGGGAGAAATTTGAATTTTTTCCTTTCTTCCTCCTCTTTTAACCGGATCCGAAAGGTTTTAATGTTCAGGTTTGAACCAGTTTCCTGGGTAATTTTTAATATTTCTCCCCTATAGGGCAAAAGGTATTTACCCACTACTCTTCACCCCCTCCTGGTTGTCAAGGTATTTTTCAGCAGTTTTTAATATTACCCGCAGATCAATGTTAACAGGGCACTGGCTGATACACCTACCGCAGGCTGAACAGGCTGGTACACCCTCGAAATTACTTGGATGATAGGAAAATTTGTGCATTATTCGCTGCCTTGTCCTTTGATCCTGAGTTTCCCGGGGGTTGTGACCCGAACCATGTTTTGTAAAGAGCGGGAACATGCAGGAATCCCAGGTTCTCCACTTGTCAATTTCTTCTTCTCTTTTCTCCCAGAAAAAACCAAAGCAAAAACAGGTGGGACAGTAATAGGTGCAGACTCCGCAGCCCAAACAATTAGCCGCAACTTCCTTCCAGAAGGGAGCGTTAAAAGAAACCAACTCGGGCAGGGGAATTGGAACTCCAATTTCTATTGCAGATTTTTTAAACTCTTCAAGCCAGCTATTCTTCTTTTCTTCTAACTCTTTCGGATCCCCATCAGGAAATTCAGTAAAGAATTTTTCCAGTTCTTTTGCTTTAACCTCAAACCAGATCCTTTCGCCGTCATCGTGCATATAAACTGGAACATTTTCGTCTCCCAGGGGGTTAATTCCCAGGGAGTCACAAAAACAATTTTCCTGTCTTTCACTACAGCCTAGCCCAAACATTAAGGTGTTTTCAAGACGGTTTTGAAAATAGGTGTCGGTAAAATCATCATCTAAAAAAACGGGTTTGAGGATATCAATCGCACTTAAATCACAGGAGCGGACCCCGAAAATCAGGGTTTTCCGATCCCCCGTTTCCGTTACCTCTTCACCGCTTCTTTCTTCTCCAAGTCTCTCATTCTGGGGAAGAAAATATTTTTTTGGAGGGGTATCGGGCTGACGGTTTAGGTGTATTTCACTGAAATCCTCAACCTGATGGTACTCCACCCGCTCTTTTTTTCCGTATTTGCGGACAACGGGAGCTATTATCCTAAATTCATTACTTAAGGTTTCCAGAAGTTTTCCCAGTTCATCCTTTTGCAATACTTTTAACACTGCCACTCACCCCCTCCTAATCCAAAAATCCCTGTTCGCTATCGTTTAGCTTGTAGGTAGCGAACAATGTTTTTTCTTCAGGATCCAGACCCGGCTCAAATTGATAAACATCTTTTGCAACCCGGTACAGGTGCTTGGTCAGAGCCCTCATGTTAATACCTTCCGGACAGGCCTGTTCACAAGCACCACAATTAATACACCTTCCCGCCATATGCATGGCTCGCATCAGGTGGAAAGTAAAATTGTCCCTTTTGCCAATACTTGCCCCAACCCACTGAGGCTGGTTGCTATCAGCAAAACACTCATCACAGGTACAAACAAAACAGGCTTCTCTGCAGGCATAACATCGAATACACCTTGAGAATTCTTTTTGGAAATATTCGAACCGTTCCTCCCTTGTCATTTCTTCCAATTCATCCTTAATTTCCGGGTCAATTTCCTCTTTTCGGGGTTGCCCGATTTCGAGATCGACAACCACAGGATTCCTTATGCCGCACTCTTCACAGGCATCGTTGTCATCGAGGCCTTCACAATCATTTATGCCTATTATAAAAACCTCTTCCCTCTTGATCAGTTCTTCTGCAAGATAAACGGTAATAGCCCTTGTATCACAGGGTTTGGCAACAATTCCTGTTTTGCTTCCTTTGTAATCCAAAAGATATTTGGCCAGCATCATATCACATTCAGGAGTAAACAATAACTCATCTGCCCGGTCAGGGTCTGAAACGAAAATGGGGGTAATTTCCTTTGTAAATTCTCCCCTTCCAAACCCAATTATTCTCTCAACCTTACCTTCCGAGAGGAGTTTTCGGCTTTCTTCCTGGATTTTTTTGCTGATTTCCAAGTATTTATTTTCCACCGGCCATCTCCTCCTCTCTCCGGGCAAAGCCCCTTCCATCAAAACCTTCCCAGGGACCAACCTCCTTGATCCTTGCAACTACCCTGTCAACAATTGCAGCAAATCTTTTCCCTTCAGAGGCTGAACACCAGGTAAAGTTAACTCTCTCTTCAGGTATGCCAGCATACTGCATGAGTTCTTTGAGCATCAAAAATCTTCTTCGGGCATAATAATTCCCGTCCAGATAATGGCAATCCCCTGGATGGCATCCAGAAACCAAAACCCCATCTGCCCCGGAATTAAAAGCCCTGATCAGAAGGAAGGGATCTATTCGGCCAGAACAGGGAACTCTGATCACCCTGATTTGCGGAGGATATTGCATTCGACTGCTGCCGGCAAGGTCCGCTGCAGCATAACTGCACCAATTGCATAAAAAAGCAAGGATTTTGGGCTCGAAGTTTTCTTTAGCAGCCATTTATAATCCCTCCCCTTTAAGCGGAGCGGGCTCGCGATCCGCAAAAATTGCTTCCATTTCTTCCACCAATTCCTGGTTGCTGAATCCGTGGAGATCGGCCGCATGTGGTCGGCATACGGAAGTGCAACTTCCGCACCCTTTGCACAGGATTTTATTTACTTCAGCCTTGCCAGTCCATTCACTTATTTCTATTGCCTGGTAAGGACAAACTTCAATACAATTCCTACAGCTCATGCAAAGATGAGAATCAATCTGGGCGACCATGGCCTCTGTTAAAAGATATTCTCGAGTCAGGACAACGGCTGCTCTTCCCGCAGCAGCTCGAGCCTGAGAAATTGATTCAGTCAGGTTTTTAGGTCCATGGGCCAGTCCACAGAGATAAACACCGTCTGTTGCAAAGTCCACAGGCATAAGTTTGACATGAGCTTCCAGGAAAAACCCGTCTTCATTCAGGGGAACTTTTAGCTGTTTGCTGAGGATATCACTGTTTTCCCTTGAAACAACCGCCTTGGAAAGAACCAGAAGATCTGCTTCTTCTTCCCGGGAAACCCCTGCAACAGGGTCTCTAAAAGAAATTGTAATTTTTCCGCTCTTCTCCTCAACTTTGGGTTTATCTTCAACATCAAAGCGAACAAATTTAACTCCTAACTGCCTTGCCTTCCGGTAATTATCCTCATAATAACCGTAGGTTCTTATATCCCGGTAAAGAATGGTAATATCCAATTCCGGGTACCTCTCTTTAAGGTAAACAGCATTGCTTACCGCCTGGTTACAGCAAAGTCGGCTACAATATTCTCTAGGTTCTTCTCTTGAACCAACACATTGGATCATGAAAAGTTTTTTCATTTCTCCCGGTAAATTCTTATCCCTAATTTTCTGTTCCAGGTCTAACTGGGATATAACTCGTTCACTTGTCCCGGATAGATATTCATCGGTTTTAAGCTCTCCTGCTCCAGTAGCAACTACGACAACCCCACCTTCAATCTCTTTTTGTTCACCTTTACCCGAGGTTTCAGGATCAAGAACAAGTTTAAAGTTACCTACATAACCATCAACCTTGCTGACACTGTATCCTGTATAGGCTTCAATCAGGTCATTTTTCATAACCCTCTCTTTGAGGTCATCAACAACCCTTTTTGCCAGGCGCCCTTCCGGGGTGAACAGAAGATTATTGGCATTTCCTCCAAGTTCATCTTCTCTCTCCACAAGGACAACAGGGAAACCGATATCAGCAAGTTGCAGGGCTGCAGTCATTCCTGCAACTCCGCCGCCAATAACAAAGCCCTTATTTAACTTATCAACCCGACTTCTTTCCAGGGCCCGGGTTTTTTTAGCCTTGGCCACCGCCCCTTTTATCAGATCGAGGGCTTTTTGGGTGGCCTTTTCTTTTTCTTCCCGGTGGACCCAGGAGTTCTGGTCCCTAATATTGGTCATGACCATAAGGTAAGGGTTTAACCCGCCCCAGGCAACCGACTGGCGGAAAAGGGTCTCGTGGGTTCTTGGAGTGCAGGAAGCTATTACCACCCGGTTTAGATTATGCTCTTTAATTCTATCTCCAATTAACTCCAGATTATCCGGGGAACAGAGGTACTTTATTTCCTCTGAATGTTCCACAAAGGGAAGGTCCTTGGACTGCTCTGTAACCCTGGGAACATCAACTACTCCACCAATGTTATTCCCACAGTGGCAGACAAATACTCCCACCCGAACCCTTTCATTATCAACAAACCGGTAGGTTACTTCTTCCTTATCCTCTTTTTTCTTTGGAGCTTCAGGATACTGGCGAGCAATAATTGCAGCCTGTGCAGCAGCACCGCTTGCTTCAATTACAGATTCCGGGATGTCCTTGGGGCCAGCAGCAACTCCACAGGTAAAAATTCCCTTGCAGCTTGTAGCCAGGGGATCCAGTTCGTCAGTTGCTGCAAACCCATATTTATTGACCCGAATTTTTAATTTTTTCATCATTTCTGTAACCTGAGTATTGGGTTTCAGGCCAACCCCCAGGACTACCAGGTCATATTTTTCTTCTGAAAACCGACCTTCTTCATCCAGGCCTTTAACTATTATCTGGCCCGTATCGGGGTCTTCTTCAACCCTTGCAACTCGATTTCTGCGGAAATTAACACCTTTTGTGGCTTCTGCAGTATTATAGTAACGTTCAAAACCCTTACCATAGGCCCTGATATCCATATAGTAAAGATCTATTGCTTCAATTTCGTCGGAATGTTCTCTGGTTACAAGGGCCTGTTTAATTGAGTACATGCAGCATACTGCAGAGCAATAATTGCAATCGGTTCGGACATCCCTTGAACCAGCACAGTGAAGGAAGGCGATCTTTTTGGCCTCTTCTCCGTCGCTGATCCTCTGGATATGGCCTTCCGTTGGGCCCGAAGCACTGAGGTAACGTTCGTATTCCAGGCTGGTAATTACATTTGGGTGACGGAGATAACCATATTCGCTCACCATTTCTCCCTGGAAAGCTTCGTAACCAGCAGCATAAATTACTGCAGCCACAGAAAGTTCCATTTCTTCAGGTTTCTGATTATAGTCGATAGCCCTTTTATCACAAACTTTTTCGCATATTCCGCAGCGGTCCTTATTAATTTTCAAACAATGCTCGGGATCAATAGTCACAACATTGGGAACACCCTGGTCATAATACTTGTAAATTCCTTTTCTTTTAACCAGCCCAACATTGTACTCATCGAGGACTTTTACCGGGCATTTTTCAATACACTCTGCACAACCAGTACAGGCATCTTCAATTATATAACGGGGGTTTTTCCGAAGTTTTATCTGGAAATCCCCTTCTTTCCCTTGAATATCAAGGACATCAGTGTAGGTGTAGGTGGTTACCATTTCATGGTTGTAACAATCACTAATTTTGGGGGCAAGAATACAGGTTGAACAATCATTTGTGGGAAAGGTTTTATCCAGCTGGGCCATTCGGCCTCCAAGGCTGGGAGAGTTTTCCACAAGGTAAACCGGAATCCCCATTTCCCCTAGGTCGAAGGCAGCCTGTATTCCAGCAATACCTCCTCCGATTACCATTACTGGTTTAGCCATCTTTTTCACCACCGCTGGTAAGCTCTGAAATAACTTCCTTTAATTCTTTTTTCTGGTTATGATGCCCCTCAAGGACCTGCAGCCGATACTCCCAGAGGGCCCGGTCAACATTTTCAATATCCCGGAGTATTTCCGGAGGATAGTATTCTTCCTCAACGGAAATTTCCCTGAGAACTCTTAAAATATCTGCAAACTTAACATTTTGCGGACAGTGAGCCACGCATCTGTGACATTGAATGCATTTCCAGAGTTCTCTACTTTCCAGGACTTCCTTTTTCTGTCCCATGGTTACTTTGCTGATAATTAGCCTGGGATTAAAATCCTGGTCAAGTTCACTAATAGGGCAGGTTGCGGTACAGCTTCCACAGCTATAACAGAGGTAAATATTTTCCCCTCCGGGGCGTTCAGCAACCTCTTTTCTAAAATTAGCCTCCATCTTTATTCCACCTCCGGTCTGGGGTACAGGCCTGCTCTTTCGATGATCTCGGGGGTTATTTTTTCCCAGCCAACAGGCATTAAATGTATCCCCCGAATCCCCTCAATCTTCCTGACCCGCTCAATTATTTCAATTGCTACCTTGACTCCTTCTTCTTCCGGATCTTCACATTTTTCCATCCGTTCGATTAGGGAGTCAGGAACATCCATCCCTGCAACATCTGTTTTCATCATTCGCAGGGCTTTTACTGACTTGGCAGGAAGAATCCCGGCCATAATATAAGCTTTTTCATGAATCCCTCTTTTTCGAACCTCTTCCATCCAGTACTCAAATTTATCAAGGTTATATATTGCCTGGGTCTGGATGAACTGAGCGCCAGCTTCAATCTTTTTTTCTACCTTCATCATCTGCATTTCAAAAGGATCTCCAAAAGGATTTGCAGCAGCCCCGATAAACATTTTAGGAGGCACCTTCATCTCTTTCCCGTTCAGGAGGACTCCTTTATGAACCATGTTGTGAACTGCTCTAATAAGCTGGACGCTATCAAGGTCAAAAACATTTTTTGATCCGGGATCCATCCCAAAGCTCTGATGATCACCCGTTAAACACAAAACATTATTTAGGCCCAGGGAGCTTGCTCCCAGAATATCGCTTTGTAATCCAATTCTATTTCTGTCCCTTGTGGTGGCCTGGATAATCATTTCCAGACCCTCTTCCCGGGCAAAATGGGCAGCCACAATACTCGACATTCTAACAATTGCCGTCTGGTTGTCGGTTACATTGACCCCATCCACATAACCAACAAGCTTGCGGGCCTTTTTCTTGATAAAATCTACATTGGCTCCAATGGGAGGACCAAGTTCACTGCAAACTACAAAGTGGCCCGCTTCAAGTTTTTTCTGTAGTAAAGACATTGGTTCACTCATTGTAATACTCCTTGTTAATCAGTTTTCTTGGTCCACCGTCCCGGTAGTGCTGCCAGTCTTTGGGGTCTTCGAAAACCAGCAAGCTTTCCAGTAAATTCAAGTCTTTTAACCGATTATAGATTAGCTCCCACCCACAATCGATATCGTCATCAACCTCACATTTTCCATCCTGGGCCCCTCCACACGGGCCATTTAAAAGGCTCTTGGAACAACGCGCTACAGGGCATACTCCTCCAAAACGATCAAGGATACATTCCCCGCAACCTACGCAGCGCTCTGCCCATTCACCCACCCCGGTTGTTGCTCCATAAAAAGATGTGTTAAGGCCTGGGAAAACAACCTTTTGAGGGTGCCTTTCTACCAGGTGTTGGACTCCAACTCCACATGCCAGGGAAAGGATAACATCGTGATCTTCAATTTTTTCCCCAATGTCATCAATAAATTCAAAATCGCACTGGCGGGTAACGGTATCAGTAGAAATGGTAACCTTCTTTCCCTTTTTTCCATAATATATTTTAAGAAGATTGGCCAGGGCTTCTACCTCACGCTCTCCTCCGGCAAGGCTTACAGTTACACATGTCCCACAGCCTGCAATTAAAAGGCTATCCCAGTCTTCACCAAGCATTTTTATTATTTCTTCCGCTTTTTTCTGCTGGCCAACAATCATAGCTGTCCCTCCCTCCACCTGTTAAGAAGTTCTGCCAGGTCTTTTTCCATGGGAGGAGATAATCTTTCAAACCTGACCCTATCTTCACCAAGATCAAGGCTGGAAAGGGTTTCATTTACCTCGTCAACAATTCTCTGTCCCCGCTGATCTCCTTCCAGGTGTTTACAGGATTCTTCAAAACAACCCAGTATAAGCACTCTATCTTCAGGGCCCTGTAACCAGTTATAAATATCTTCTTTTTTCACACTGCAGGAACAGGGAATTTCCCGACTTATAAAGCCTTCCAGGTTTTCCTGGGGCATTTTCTTCCTGGCAGTTTCTGCTGAATTTTCACACATAAAAACCTTCAAACCCCTGGATAGTTCATCCTCTTCCTCTTGGGAAATGGAAATTGCTCCTGCGGGACAGTGGGAAATACAGGCATTACATCCCCAACAGGCCTCCTTTAGAACCTCCATGGAATCTTCTTCAGTACTTTCCTCCAGAGCTGCATGGGGGCATACCCTGTAACAGGTATAGCACAAAATACATTTCCGGTCATCAACCTCACGGTCTTCTTCAACAAGGGGCTTCAGGTTATTTTTTAGGGTTTCAATTTCCTCCAGGGTGAACTCAACTTCATCCCGAAAACCGGCAAGTCCGTTAGGGCTTCGAGCCCCTCCAATTGCATAAACTCCCCGGCGGCCGGTTAAGGTTGGAGCAAGGGAAACATTTTCTGTCTGCAAATAGCCTTCTTCACTGGGGATTATCCTTAAGCTTCGAGACAGTTTTTCCAGGGCGGGATCAGGTTTTAAAAGGGGAGCTGAGTAAATTTTCCCCTCTATTTCCATTGATACTCCACCTCGAGTGTAGGAGATCTTATTTGGTCCTGGAATTTTTAATTTTCCTTCTTCATAACGGAAAAAGGCAACTCCGGCCCGCCTTGCTTCTTCGTAAAGGTTGTCCGTTCCCTCGGTGAAACGGAGAGATCTATAAAAATAATAGATCTGTCGGGAAGGATTTTCCTTGGCTGCCTTTAGAGCTTTTCCCAGCCCAATTCCATTAACAAAAGCTGAAGCAATTTCCTCCCAATCCTGGATAAAAATTAAATCTCCTTCTCCTTCAGGGTTTAAATCCTCAGAAAAGTTAGGAAAATTCGGAAGGCTTTCTTCCTGCAAATGAGGGGTGTTTACAATAATAGCACGGGTTTTTTCTTCCTTTACCCCTCCATTTTCCCGGAAACGAAGGGAAAAATCCCCAACTTTCCCCTTACATCGTAACAACTTTTCCGGATCAATTTGCATTTGTTTGAGGGAGGGTGTTTCCACCGGTTTTCCTATAAAAATAACATCATACATCTTCCCACCCCCCTGATTCACATAATTGCTTTTGTTTTAGTAGCCTATAAGCCGTTTTCTTCCCATCACTAATTGTTGCAGCAATATCTCTTGGTCCCTTTATTGAACCCGCCAGAAAAATACCTGTTTCTTCTTCGTCTACAAGGGGGTAAAGGAAACCGTAGGCATCCAATTGCAGGTTAAAAAGCATTGACCAGCGTTCATTATCCGAATTTGGGTGTAAACCTTCAGAGAGAACAAGGAGGTCAAAATCCCGGGCTTCCATTGCACTTTCCTGTTGGTTCTCATAAAGGATCCGAATTTGGTCATCCGTTTTACTAACATCAATTGGTTTGCAATTCACGTAATTGATACCGGCCTTATCTAACTCGGAAAAATTAACATCGAGGAAATAACCTGCTTCCTGCAGGTCAATGAAAAAGATGGTTGCCTCCAGTTCCGGGTAAAAATGCTTTAAAACCCGGGCCATCCTGAAAGAATATCCGCAGCAAATTTTTGAACAATACCTTGCTTTTTCCTGGATACTGCGGGACCCGTTGCACTGGATAAAAGCCACAGACCCGGGTTTTGCATCAAAACCCAAGATATTTTCAGGATTGCCGTGGTCAGAACGATTCCTCATTAATTCTTCTAACTGGCTCGCCCAGATTACTCTTTTGTCATCAGAAAATTCTGGGGTTCCCGACTCCAGGTCTGACCATTTAACAAACCCCGTTGCCAAAACAATTGATTCAATTTTTTCTAAATTAACAAAGTCTCCATCTTTTTCCACTGTAAGATTGTAATTCCCCGGTTTTCCGGTTAAGTCATTTACCCTGCCCTGGTAAATTATCTCAATTTCAGGTGAGTTTTGGGCAGCAATAATAGTTTCGTCAACAAGACAAAGGTTGCATTTAATACACTTATCTACAGCTTTACAACCGTATTCTTTTATATTTCCGCCCAGAGAATCCGTTTTTTCAATTAAAGTGACTTTATTGCCAGCCTGGGCAAGCTCAACGGCTGCTGTTGTTCCGGCAATTCCGCCACCAATCACCGCAATTCTGCTCATTTTTCTCCTCCTTAGGCCTCGTTTACTCGCTTATTTGGCCAGCTTACCCTCCCGGGATGCTTTGATATAATTGGTTCCATAAGGATCCCTGTTGAGGAGAACTTCCGCGGCCAGGACCAGACTAACCAGGTTATTATCCAGTGGATCAATAATTGCAGAATCCAGCCCTCTTCCCATGGCCAGGACAATAAAGGCCTGGTTTAAAAGCGCCCTGCTGGGGAGCCCATAGGAGATGTTACTCAAACCACAGGTAATGTGAGCTCCAGTTCCCAATCGAGTTATCCCTTCAATGGTGTCAAGGGCCTGCATACCATATTCCCCGTTAACTGCAATGGGTTTGATCAGGGGATCCAGGAAAACATTTTCCAGGGGCACTCCATCCCGGTCCAGATCATTCAGAAGCTTTTCTGCAATATTTAACCTCTCTTCGGCTGTTTCGGGCATTCCTTTATCATCCATGCATAAGCCGATAACCTTAGCATTGTACTCCCTTACCAGGGGCATAATTTTCCCATAACGTTCCTTTTCTGCAGTTATTGAATTAATCATGGGAGTTCCCCGGTGGGTCTTGATTGCCGCTTCCAATGCTTCGGGACTTGGGCTATCAAGGGTCAGTGGTTTATCTACAACTTCCTGGACTTTTTCCACCAGCCAGAGCAGATACTTGGTTTCCTGCTGGACAAAAGCACCAGCATTTACATCAATATAGTCCGCTCCACCTTCATCCTGCTTTTTTGCAATATCCTGAATATAATCTACATTGCCTTCCTTCATAGCTTCCCGCATTACTTTTCTGGTTGAATTAATCAGTTCTCCAATAATAATCATTTTTACTCATTGCCGGAGTTTCCGGCAATGATTTCACCTCCTTTGAAAGGTTAAAAAAGGTTTTCTCTCAAAACCATTCTCCCCGGTTCTACAATGAGGAAATCTTTATCCCATTGGCCCACAACAAGTTTTCTCAAAAGCTCTGCTGAACCCTCCGTAATTATCAAATCAAGACCCAAAAATTCTGCGACCCTGCGGGAGTAATCTATATATTTTTCTGGGTTCCCAGTTCCCGGAGTCTTAACAAAAACAAGTCTTTTATAGTTTTTATATTCTACCTCCATGGCCCAACGGGCATTTTCTTCCCCAACTCTTTCTTTATAATCCTCAAACTGGGTTAAGGGGTCTCCTCCGTGCTCAATCCATCCTCGGCTTAAATAAATGGTCCCGGGTTGTTTGAAAAACTCCTCGGTATATCTTTCTCGAGATCCCAGTAAAAGAGCTATACAATCATGGGCTTTTGGGATTACCAGTTTTTTGGTTTTACTTTTTAAACCCAGGGTCCCATGGCTGCAAAGCCCATAGCCCAGGAGAAGGTAATCCCAGGGACCAGAATTCTCATCAACTTTTTCCTGAAGTGTTTTTTGCAGGTTATGGGGGTGCCTATGCAACCCATATTCCAGAAACTCCATTTCCAGATCATCTGGAGCAAAAGCCTGGATCTCAGTTTTTACCGTTGAGCAGGCAATTATCTTATTAATTTCCCTCACCCCACGGTCTGCCAACAGCGGAAAATTCAATAATTGTCTCAATAAAGAGGCGGATTTGTTCCTCTTCCCCCTCAGGAACAAAACCGTACAGATTGGTGAATTTATCTTCTCGGTGCTCAATTATTTCAATATCTGAAGCCCCCGAGTCTTTTGCTTTTTTATATACGTTCTCTCTCCCTATTTTCCGTCCATATTGAACGGCTTCCTCCATTTCCAAGAACCCCTCGCGACCGCCGGGAATATACACAAGATATCCCCCGTGTTCGCCAGGCTTTACGGTAACCTGGATTCGCTCGATCACCTTGCCGCTTACAGTTCCCACGGCATTTGCTACTTCGGCTGCTTCCGGAAGCCGGAGTGGGGCATTAAGCCTTTCGGCTATCTGGGGGAAGTAAGCCTTTACCGGCGCTCCAACAGCAATCAAAGGAACATTAACCCGGGTGGAAAAATCAATCAACTTTTTTTCCTCTGTTTCTTTGGCAAAAATTTTCTGTAAGAAGAAATCGGTCCCTCTATCCTCAAGGGTGAGGTTTTCCTCCCGGAAACCAGATAGGACTTCAACAAGAAGAGCCGAAACCCTGAAGTAAATCTTTTCCAGAACTGCTTCAACAAAGTCCTGGCTATTTCTGGACATCCTCCGGGCCATTATATCAATCCCAATCCTGGCCGCTTCCGTATTCCAGCGGTTGAATTCACCCGAAACATGCAAAAGATCAGTTGGAGTAAGGGAGGCACGGTGAAGGGACCCAACATTAACAAGTCTTTGCCAGGGAATAATTTCCGGATCCTTTTTTAGCAGTCTACTTAAATGAAAAAGGGTATGGGGTTTTTCCTTTATTAATTCGAGTAACATGGTTTCTGTAGGGCTGAGCTCAAGATTTACGGGATCCTTAATGTGAACCAGGATGGTTGTGGGCTGATTTTCCAGGGGAAAGAAAATTTCTTCCCAGATTTCCTCCAATTCCTCAAGGAGATGAGGATACTTATCCGCAGCCCAGGCAAGAGGAAAAACCCGCTGGGGCCCAATAGAAAGGTCTCCCGAACTGGAAACCTTTATCAGGCTATCTCCCCCGAGACCCACTGTGGTAATATCAGCAGCTTTAACCCTTGTCATCCATCCTCCGACCCGGGCCCCTTTGTAATTAAGGGCGGGGCGCCCTTCCTGTAGAGTTGCGATATCAGTAGTGGTCCCTCCCATATCTACAACTACACCCTCTTCCAGCCCGGTTAAGGCCATGGCGCCAATAATGCTTGCTGCCGGACCAGAAAGAAGGGTCTCTACAGGGCGCTCCCTGGCAACTTTTTCACTGATAAGTGTCCCGTCTCCCTTTACAACCATTAAAGGAGCATTAATCCCCCTGGCTTCTATATTCTCTCTTACTGCATCAATAAGATTTGTAATCAGGGAAATAAGCCGGGCATTAAAAACTGCTGTTACCGTTCGTTCCCGAAAGCCCAGGTCTGAAGAAAGCTGATGCCCGCTAACCACTGGGCATCCAGTAATCTCGGATATTAAACGAGCAACCTGGATTTCCTGTTTAGGATTCCTGACGCTCATGTATCCAGAAACAGCAAAAGCTTCTACTTTTCCTTCCAGGGATTTCACTGCCTCTTTTGCTTCCTGCAAATCAACTTCCCTGGTAATTCTTCCCCGAACATTACAGCCCCCCTTAATACTTGCATGATGGGGGGTGGGCAGGGGGCCATCGGGGGCAAATCCAATTTGAATTAGCCCGACCTCAGCTCCCTGCCCTTCAACAATGGCATTGGTTGCCAGGGTAGTGGATAACGAAATCATTTTGATTTCCTTTAAATCATATCCCTCTGGCCATTGATCTAAAAGCCCCTGCAGGCAATTATCAATAGCCAGGTGCAAATCATGTCTTGTAGTGACTACCTTGGTCTTGCAGAGGATCTTTCTTTTATCAAGTTCCCAGATTACTCCGTCAGTGAAAGTTCCCCCTGTGTCAATTCCCAATGCCAGATTTGCCATACCCTGTACTCCTCCTCTGTATTCTAACTTCTACGCTTTCAGTTTGCTTTCTGCATCTACTACAATTTTTCTAATTTTTTCTTCAACATCCTTTGGTAATGGATCTGGTTTGTGGTTTTCCAGGATATCGATTACTTTTTCGTTGCTGCGCTGGAAGAGGTTTTTCTCTCCTTCTTTTACCCAATTCTCATATATTTTGCGCTGGAAAAGTTCTGGATAATAGGTTTCAGTTTTATAATGCTTCATTGTGTGCTCCTGAGCAAGGTAATGCCCACCATGGCCAACCTTGTCAATAACATCCAGGGCAAGGGTTTCTTCGTTAACTTCGATTCCTCTGGTTATCCTTCTGGCAAAACCAATTAACTCATCGCATATTGTCAGGTATTCCAGAGATGCGGTATTACCATGCTCAATATAACCAACATCGTGGTTAAGGTTTGCTCCTGACATGGATGTTGTCAGTATTGAAATAGCACCTTCAATTGCTGCCTGTTCGTCGACAACCTTGGAGTCAGTGCAACCGCAGGTTCCAAACATCGGAATATCCAGGAAGCGAGAAATATCAGCCAGTCCTGCCTGCAGTAGGTGGAATTCAGGAGCACCATAGGCGAAAACAGTTGTCTTCATATCCATGATGGTAAACACTCCACCCATAATGAAGGGGCTGCCTTCGCTGGTTTCCTGGTTGAGAACCAGACCACTTAAGCTTTCAGCAAGCCCTGTAGCAAGGCCTCCCGCCATTGTTATGGGAACTGTTCCACCAAACATCGGGCATGGCGTGTAAACAACGGGAAGTTTTTTCTTAGCCGCAAGAACCAGCTTCTGGGCAGAATCTCCAGGGTGCTGGAGGGGAGAAATTGGTTCTGCGTAAAGAGTCATAAAGGGATTACTCTGCAGTTCTTTTTCCCCGCCTGCTACAATTTCACACATTTTAATTATGTCAGAATATCCCTCTACATCAATTGCGGTAATAACAATTGGTTTTGAGGTATTAAGAACCATCGCTTCAAACTGATGCCGGTCATAGATCTCCTGGGGGACGTCCTGGACAATTCCCAGGGACATAATAAAGTCTATGTTGGGGAGTGCATCCAGAACTGTAGAAGCCATTGTTACGGTTTTTTTGCTCGTAGGAATTCTATTATTGGTATAGGGGTCAATAAAGAAAGGAGTATCGGAACCCGAACCAAAGAAAGCATTGTTACCTTCCATCTCCATTACTCTTTTCCCTGTCCGGCTGTTACATAAGGTTACCTTTGAGGGAACTGTCCGCAGCGCTTTTTCCACAAGCTTTACTGGAATTCGAACCCTTTTTCCTTCTACAAAACAACCCGCTTTTTCCAGGATTTCCAGTGATTCTTTATCGTGATAAACCACACCTGTTCTTTCCAAAATCTCCATGGCCGCTCCCAGTATATGTTTACACTGGTCATCTGAGAGGACCTGAAGGTCAGCAGATGCATTAATTCTGTAATTACTTCTCATGCTGCCACCTCTCCTTTCCTCTTTTTAGCGGCCTACCAGTTCGATGGCCAGATCTTTGGCCGACGCGGCATCAGGTGCCCAACCGTCAGCTCCAATTTCATCAGCAAAATCAGAGGTTACCGGTGCTCCACCAATAATAATCTTGACGGAATCCCGCAACCCTTCTTCCTGTAATATTTCAATGGTATCTTTCATAGCAAGCATTGTGGTGGTCAAAAGTGCGCTCATTCCCACAACATCCGGTTTGTGTTCCCGGACTGCTTCGGCAAATTTCTCCGGGTCAACATCCATGCCCAGGTCAATTACTTCCATTCCACCGCTTTCCATCATCATTCCTACAAGGTTCTTCCCAATATCATGCAGGTCACCTGCAACTGTTCCCAGGACAACTTTCCCGGTGGAAGTTACTTCTCCCTCAACCAGGAGAGGCTTGACAAGATCCATACCCGAATTCATAGCTCTTGCAGCCATCAAAACCTCAGGAACGTACATTTCTCCTTCTTTAAACCTTTGACCTACAACATTCATTCCTTTAATTAATCCCTGGTTAATTATTTCTGCAGGGCTTGAACCTTCATCAATAGCCTTTTGAGTTAGCTCAGTGGCCTTCTCAACATTACACTCGATAATCGCATTTTGCAGGGCTTCAAAATCTGCCATTATTAATCTCCCCCTTATTTCTTTTTGCCCTTTTGGGCTTTCTCGGCTTCACGTTTTTCCGCTCTTTCAATAATACTATCAATTTCTTTCATAACATTCTCGGGCAGAGCTTTAACCTGATGCTCTTTAAGGATTGCCCGCAATTTATCCCTGACCCTATCACCCATGCTGCTACTACCTGCCTGTTTTTGCCAGCCATCATGGCGCATTCGGTTAATAAGGGTGGGGAACCAGGTTTCTTTTTTAAAGTTATCCATGGTATGAGGCTCTCCCAGGTAATGCCCTCCTGGCCCAACCTTATCAATTACATCCAGGGCCAGAGTTTCATCGTTAATTTCAATACCCCTCATAAAGCGCTTAACCATAGCAATGATTTCATCATCCATTACCAGTTGTTCCAGAGATCCCGTGGAACCTGAACCTGTATAGCCACAGTCGTGGACAAGATTTGCTCCTGAAAGGGCTGCCATAAGTATACTCATTGCTGCTTCCCCTGCAGCCTGTCCATCAAGAATGTGGGAGTCAGTGCAACCAGCAGTACCAAATACCGGAATTTTCATGTGGTGAGCTACCTCAGCAATTCCAGCCTGCATGGTGTGAAATTCCGGACTACCATAGCTGAAGACCGTTGATTTCATGTCCATAATGGCATATACTCCACCCATTATGATCGGAGTTCCCGGTCTTACCAGCTGAGAAACAACAATCCCCACCAAACTCTCTGCTACACCAAGGACCAGTGTCCCGGCAAGTGTTGCTGGTGCTGTTGCACCTGACATTACACAGGGAGTATAAACGATGGGGATTTTATTCTTTGCCGCAAAAACGGCTTTTGCAATAGCTTCTTCTGAGTGTAAAAGAGGTGAGCTGGGCTCAGAATAAAGAGCAAAGAAAGGTCTTTGTTGAAGGTTTTCCAGTCCACCAACCACCGATGCAGCTATATCAGTTATGTCCTGGTATTGATCGATGTCAAAACCCCAGTGGACAATTGGTTTATTGGTATTGGAAACCAGGGCCTTAAAAGCATGAACGTCGGCCAGGGTATCAGTTACACCAGTTGGGGTTCCCAAATCCTGAACAAAATCGATATTGGGCAGAGCATCACAGACCTTTGCAACGTTTTCGGTATCACTTATTACCGGACGCCGCCTTTCCCCGGTAAAGGGATCGCGGTGAAAAGTGTTTGTCGGTCCAGGTCCATAATAAGTTTTGTTGTCCTGAAGGACCAGGGCCTTATTGCCAAGCTGATCATAAAGGGTAACCCTCGATGGAGCACTGCGGACAGCCCATTCACTTATTCCAACAGGTATCCTCACCCTATTACCATCAACCCAACAACCACCTTTTTTCAAAATTTCCAATGATTCTTCGTCATAAATCTTCGCCCCGGTTCTTTCCAGGACTTCTGTCGCCGCAGAGAAAATTTCTTCTCGCTGGGCATCACTTAGAAGCCGAAAATTAACTGTCTTATTAACCTTGTAACGGGATTTTACGAAATTTCCCATTATACCCTCTCCTTTCCTCAAGTTAACGACCCACCAGTTCCATGGCCAGATCTTTAGCCGATGCAGCATCAGGTGCCCAACCATCGGCACCAATTTCATCGGAAAAATCGGAGGTAACGGGTGCTCCTCCTACAATAATCTTTACCGAATCCCTCAAACCTTCTTCTTGTAAAATTTCAACCGTGTCTTTCATGGCCAGCATGGTGGTGGTTAAAAGAGCGCTCATTCCCACAACATCGGGTTTATGTTCCCGAACTGCTTCAGCGAATTTCTCCGGAGAAACATCCATCCCCAGGTCAATTACTTCCATCCCGCCACTTTCCATCATCATGCCAACAAGGTTTTTACCAATATCGTGAAGGTCTCCGGCCACGGTTCCCAGGACAACCTTTCCAGCGCTGGAAACTTCTCCCTCAACCAGTAAGGGTTTGCAAATCTCCATCCCTGAGTTCATTGCCCTTGCAGCCATTAAAACCTCTGGAACATACATTGCTCCTTCTTTAAACCTTTGTCCAACAACGTTCATTCCCTTAATTAATCCTGAATTAATTACCTCGGCCGGTCCAGTCCCTGCATTAATAACCTTCTGGGTTAACTCCTTGGCTCTCTCAACATTACATTCAATAATCGCGTTTTGTAAAGCTTCTAAGTCAGCCATTTTTCCCTCCTCCTGATTTTTCCCTTTACATTTGAAAAGCCCGGGAAAAAATTCGCATAATTTAAGCTTCTTTCTCTGATTATTGATTCTTATTCCCTAAAAGGTGGATAAATAAAATGGTTATTAAAATTTAAAATTCGTTCCCCTGGCATAAAGTTTGTTATTGCTGGTTTTCGTTTCACCTCCTTCAAATACGAATAAAACCTTTTCCTGTATTACTACATTCTAACACTTAAACCTTGCAATCCTTTCCAGTAGTAAAGTTCTTCAACTATGGTAAACTGCAAAAAGCGTACCACCCCCCATTTGGTTTCTTTTATTCTTTTATTATCAAGGCTTTCTTCAATTCTTCTTTCTGGTGAAAAAAAGAAAATGAGATAAAAGGAAGATTTTTCTTAACCTCTTTCTCATTTTTAGAATTTTCCCCGCAGGATATTTAAAGTTTTTGTTAAATCAATGGGTTTAACGGTTAATGGTTTTTTTCTCAATTTGATAATTTTTCTCATTTTAAGAAACATGGAGTTCTTTTAATTTCCGGTACAAAGTTGCTCGACTGATCCCGAGGGCAGCAGCAGCCTTTTCTTTGCCTTCGGTAGAAAAACCAAATTTCTGCAATGCCTTATTTATCGCATCTCTTTCCAGGGCCTTTAGAGTGGAAATTTTCCCGGCAGCTTCGCCCCTCCGGAAATTCAATAGCCTTTCAGGTAAACTTTTCATAGAAATTTCCGACCCTGTTTCAATGTTTACCGCATATTCAATAGCATTCTCAAGTTCCCGGATATTTCCCGGCCAGGAATATTCAAGGAAAATTTTCCTGGTTCCCTCCTGGAAATCATAAATATTTTTCCCAAGCTGCGTTGAATAGAGGTCCAGAAAAAAATGCATTAAAAGGTGAATATCTTCTTTCCTCTCCCGGAGGGGAGGGATGTAGAAGGGAATAACATTCAGGCGGTAAAAAAGATCCTCTCGGAATAAGCCCTCTTCAATTAACCTCTCCAGGTTTTGGTTGGTAGCCGCAATAATTCTAACATCCACGTCTCTTGTGCTTACCCCACCAACTCTCTCAATTTGCCTGGTTTCTATTACCTGCAAAAGGTCCACCTGGAAGCTCAGGGGCATATCTCCGATTTCATCAAGAAAAATAGTTCCTTCATGGGCAAGCTCAAACTTACCCGGCTTTCCTCCTTTTTTCGCTCCGGTAAAGGCCCCTTCATCATATCCAAAAAGTTCTGATTCCAAAAGGGAATCCGGAATCGCAGCACAATTTACCGTAACAAAAGGCTTCCCCTTGCGATGGCTTTCTTCGTGAATAGCCCTGGCAAAAAGGCTTTTCCCTGTTCCGGTTTCTCCCTGGATAAAAATTGTGGAATCTGTGTTACAAACCCGGCGCATTCGCTTTTTTATTTCTGTTAATTCATTACTGGTCCCTTTTATTGCATCAAGGGTTCCTTTTTTTTCTTCTCCAATCAACTTGCTGGCCAGTTTGCGGATTTCTTCTCCTTTGCGGAAAGAAATTACCGAACCCCTGACTTCTGCTCCCTCAAAAATTGGAGTTACACTGCAATAAATTTTCAGTTCCCTGTTTCCATCAATATCCAGGGTGATTTCCTTTTCAAAATAATCACTCTCGGGATCCTCCCGGAAATGGGCAATTGGATCAAAATCAGGGAAAAGGGAGGATACGTGTTTTCCGGTTTTATCTCCGTTCAACGAAAGAATTTTCCGGGCCGACCCATTAATATTTATTATCTCCCCTCTTGCATCAAGGGCAATTATCCCTTCGTGAACCGAGTTAATTACAGTTTGGAATTGATTTGCCAGGGTAGTAACCTGCCCCCGCATACTTTTCTCATTCAGGGTAGTTACGATGAAGCTTGTAACATTATTTAAAAAGTTAAGTTTTTTCTCAAACTCTTCCAGGAGTATATCTTTTTGTTCCTCATTTAAGGCCAGTAGGGAAACCGTCCCAATTTTTTCCCCATTGTGGAAAATGGGGCGCATGGCAAAAGCAACTACGGAACATTTATCCGAATAGTCGCACTGTTCACAATAATGGCTGCTCTTGGTATCTTCGATCAGGATGTGGCTGTCAACCCAGGATTGTATCACCCTATCAGTTGTGCAGTCTTCGTTGTAAACAACACCGACTTCTTTTTTGTACCAGCCCGTTCCCGCAATAACCTCAAGGTTATTATCAATTATTGCAAGTTCTACATCTAAAACCGCAGCAAAAGCATCGGAAACCTGCTGCAGAAAACCTTTGATTTCCTTGAGTTTTTCCATTGCCCTCTTCCTTTCTCAAAGGGTTGCCAAATTTTTTTCTCTTTTTGATTATAACAAAACCCTAATAATTAAACAAGCCTTCTCATATTGAGAAAAAAACTACAAGGGAAAATTTCCATCTCTTTTTTCCCGGGGGAAGGACTTATTACAATTTTCTATAACTATTTAAGGAGTTGAAGAACCTTATGCCTAAATCCAATTTATCTATTTTAAAAGGTGGGTGTTTTAGTTGCAGCATCGATCCAGGAATTTTTGTTTAACTTTAGGGGTTTGTTTTTTTGTTTATTTTAATTTTTTTACTTTCCAGGTAATTACCCCCCAATACCTTACCGATTTGGGAGGAACCGGTTTCCAGGCTGGATTGCAAAACTCCTTTTTTTTCATTGCCGGGATCCTTCTTCGGTTATATTTTGGCCCCATGGCCGATAGCAGGGGAAGAAAAACCCCTATTCTTATTGGCTCTTTTGTTTTTGCCACAACCCCTCTTATTTTTTTAATTAGCAATAGTATTCCCATGGTCTTTCTGGCCCGTTTTTATCAGGCAATTGGCTTGGCAGCTTTTTTTTCCAGCGGAACTTCTTTAATTAGCGATATTGCCCCACCTCAAAAAATGGGGACCTACATGGGCTCATATCGGTTTACCGCAACCATGGCCCTGGTGGTGGGTCCTGGAATATCCATAGCCCTCATTAACAATTTTGGCTATCCAACCCAGTTTTTATTCAGTTTCTTAATCGGTTTGATTTCCTTTGGCCTGGGAGTTTTCCTTATCCCCCCGGACCTGAAGGCAGAAAAAGTTCCCAATAACCCCATTCTTCAATTAAAAAGGGTTTTGAAAAATAAATTATTATGGTCAATTTACCTGGGAGCAGCAATTGTTGCCTTTAGCTATGGAACCCTTTTAACTTTCGGTTCAATCTATTTTTCCCGGGCTACCGATGTTGCCAACCCCGGCCTTTATTTTACGATTTTTGCCCTTCTGGGAATGATCGGGAATATTTCCGCGGGGGGGATTTCCGATAAAGTTGG
>PUKG01000077.1 GCA_003550445.1 Halobacteroidaceae bacterium | reverse complement strand
TTTTAAAACCCCTATCCTGGACAATTTCTCTGATTTTTTTTAATAAAACCTCTCTCTGTTCAGGGTTAACCTGGAAAAAGGTTTCCGGTCCCAACTGAAAAGTATAATTTCCCATTTTTTCTTCAACTTTTCCTTTTCCCCAGATTAAATGCCCCCCCTTTTTCCCTTTTCCCTGCTGATAAATCCCTATCAGATCGGGGTTTTTTTCTTTAAGGGGATTTATAATGCTTTCCCAACTTCCTTGAGTTTTGATAGTCGAGCCAAGAATCAATAGGCTCTGTTTATGAGAAAAGCTCGTCCTAACAGTTAAATCTTTTCCCGCACTAAACCTTTTACTCTGGAAAAGCTCTTCAATTCCCCTTTTTATTTGATTGGCTTCAGTGGGGAGAAGAGCACATTTCTCATGGGGAATAACCCGCCGGGACTTTTGGCCAAAAAACCCTACCCGATTCCCCTGCAGGTGGTAGGTAGCCTTGTTTCGATAACCCCATTCCTTATTAGCAGCAAAAACTTTTGGGGAAGGAAAACTTTTTACCTCCCCAATTCTATAAAGGGCCTGATTTAAACGATCCTTTTTAAATTCAACCTGGAAGGGATATTCCATATGCTGAAGTTGACACCCCCCACATTCTGGATACACCGGACAGGGAGGTTCTCTTCGATGAGGGGATTGGTCAAGAATTTCTTCAGGTAAGGCTTCCCCAAAATGTTTTTTCTTCTTTATTAGCCTCGCCCTTACCATTTCTCCGGGGAGAACTCCGGGGATAAAGATGGTAAAGCCATTTACCTTACCTACTCCTCTACCATCATGGCCGAGATCAATTATCCTAACTTCTGGAAGCAGTTCGTCAACCATCTTCTTCCCTCCCCTTTAATCGTTCCTCCAGTAAACTTCTTAATGTTTGGGGGTTGGCCTGACCCTCACTTTTTTTCATCCCCTTACCCATTAAATTTTGAATTGCCTTTTCTTTTCCCGCCAGGTAATCCTGAACAACACCTGGGTTATTTTCAATTATCTCCTCAATTAACTCCTCAATATATTCTTGATTGCTTATCTGCTTCCAACCCTTATCGTCAATTATTTCTCCAGGTTTTCTTCCTGTTTCTAATGTTTCCTTGAGAACCTCTTTTCCCTGAGGGAAACTCAGGTCTCCCTCTTCTACCATTTTTATTATTTCCGAAAGGTACTCCGGTGGAATTTCAAGAGGGAAAACATGGGCATAAAGGTGTTCTTTAATCCATTTGGCAACCTCTTTTGGCGAAGCAAAGTTTGCTGCTTTTTCAAAATAATCTGCTTTAGCCTTGTCAGAAATCAACACCCCAGTTTCCTCTTTCCCGATTCCCCATTCCTCCTGCCACCTTTTTTCCCTTTGCATTGGAGGTTCCGGAATGTCTTCTGCAACCGAACCAATTAAATCCTGTCTAAGAATTAGGTCGGGAAGGTCTGGTTCTGGAAAATACCGGTAATCTTCTTTCTTTCCTTTTTCCCGCAGTAAAAATGTTTTCCCCTCTTTTTCATCCCAACCTCGTGTTTCCCCTTTTATTTCCTCTCCATCCAAAAGGGCTTTCTTCTGCCTTTTCTCCTCATATTCAAGGGCCCGAAAAATTGCTTGAAAGGAGTTTAAGTTTTTCAGTTCAACCTGATTTTGGGATATTTTTTCTTCCTCTCCTTTAAGGGAAATATTGGCATCACATCGAAAAGAACCCTCTTCCATACTGCAATCCGATATCCCCAGGTATAGGATAAGCAGTCTTAAATCCTTTAGAAAATCCCGGGCTTCCCCTGGAGATTCGATGTCCGGCTCTGTCACTATTTCAACCAGAGGAATACCCGCCCTGTTAAAATCAATTTCCCCATTGCCTTGATTATATATGGTTCTTCCGGCATCCTCCTCTAAATGAACCCGCCTAATTCCGATATTCTTTTCCCCAAGGGTAAAAAAGCCTTCAAAGCCCAGGGGCCTTGCATATTGGGTTATCTGGAATCCCTTTGGCAGGTCAGGGTAAAAATAGTTCTTCCGATCAAAACCGCTTTCCCGGTTAATCCTGCAATTAAGGGCTAAAGCACCTTTAAGACCAAAAAGAACGGCTTTCTGGTTTACCGAAGGCAGGGTTCCCGGCCAACCAAGGCAAACCGGGCAGGTATTGGTATTGGCAGGGGCAGCAAATTCTGTTGAACAGGAACAAAACATCTTGGAAAGGGTTTTTAATTGGAGATGGATTTCCAGACCGATTATCGTTTTAAATTCCTTCTCCATCATTCGCTACCCCCTTCCGAAAAATATTTTAGTTCTTCTCTATAACCTGTTATTTCTCTGATAAACTGAGAAAAATCAATAAGCCGGCCTTCCTTCCACCGGGGAGCCATTAACTGCAAACCTAAAGGCAAACCTTCACTATTCAGACCCATTGGAAGGGAAATTGCCGGCAAACCCGCAAGGCTTCCCGGTATTGCCATAATATCACTCATGATTTTTTCCAGAGAACTCTCGATCCTGCTCCCCAGATTGAAAGCGGGCATTGGAGTTGCAGGAGAAAGGATCAGGTCAAAATTACAAAAAAGCTGGTCAAGTTCTTGTGTGATTTCTTTCCGAACCTGGACAGCTCTATCATAAAATTTTTCCCTGTACTGAGAACTGAGGAACAGAGTTCCCAGGAGAATTCGATTTTTTACTTCCTGGCCAAACCCTACTTCTCGGTTCTTTTTAA
This sequence comes from Halobacteroidaceae bacterium, assembly GCA_003550445.1. Classification (GTDB taxonomy): domain Bacteria; phylum Bacillota; class Halanaerobiia; order B1SED10-174; family B1SED10-174; genus T1SED10-26. Next base: position 3,744 of record PUKG01000077.1, on the reverse strand, counting down.
TTAATTCTTCCCAGTTTTTTTCTCCTTCAATACCTTTACCAAACCTTAATCCGTCAAAACGAGCAAGGTTGGAACTTGCCTCGGCTGTTGCGATTACAGAATAGACACCCAGGGCTTTTTTGGGATCAGTAAGGGAGATTTCTTCAACTTTAATCCCTGCTTTTTCGAGTTTTTCAACTACTTCAAAAGTCCTTTTTTCTACTTCTCCATCCTCTACTAGTTCCATATACTCCCGGGGAAAAGCAACTCTGATTTCTTCAGGATCAAAAGCCTCTCCTTTTCTTTCCAGGCCTTTTCCCGAAACTGTTGTAGAATCTTTTTTATCCTTTCCCGCAAGTACCCCAAAAACCCGCCAGAGGTCATCAGGGTCCCGGGCAAAAAGCCCAATCTGGTCAAGAGATGAAGCATAGGCCGCCAAACCAAAGCGAGATATTCGCCCGTAGGTTGGCCGCAGACCATAATTTCCGCAAAAAGAAGCAGGCTGGCGAACCGATCCCCCCGTCTCACTTCCCAGGGCAACAGGAACAATCCCCCCTCCAACTGCAGCAGCAGAACCCCCAGAAGATCCTCCGGGGGTTTTCCCAAGGTTATGAGGATTTCGGGTAGGATGGTAAACTGAGGTTTCTGTTGTCGAACCCATGGCCATTTCATCCATGTTGGTTCTTCCAATTATGAGAGCTCCAGCTTCCTCCAGTTTTTCCACCACTGTTGCAGAATAACCGGGGAAAAATCCCTTTAAGAAATTCGAAGAACAGGTCATTGTTTCTCTGAGCCGGGCAATGTTATCCTTAATGGCTATTGGAACAGCACTTAGAGGTGGGAGATCTTCTCCCCTTTTTCTCTTTTCATCCAGAGCCCGGGCCTTTTTTTCAGCCCGTTTCCAGGAAGTTTTTACAAAAGCTTTTAAGTCTTTATCCCTTTGGCCTTGAAATTCTCTGAAATTCTTAATTATTTCCACCGCCGAAATTTCCCCCTGCTCAAACAAACGGAAAAGGGAGCAGGCGGTTTGTTCTTTAAATTCCACAAAACTCAACTCCTTTGCTCCATCCCAGGAACCCTAAAGGTGATTCCAGCCTCTCTAAAACCTCCTAAAGGACAGTCCGGCCGAAGATCATGGAAATTAAGAACATTGATTCTTTCTAAATCAAAATAAACTTCTTTTCTTCCTGAAAGTAAGAGTTGGATTTCTTCAAGTTGTTTTTCTACTGATTCCAGATTTTTATCCTCGAGGTCCAAAGCTGTCAGGCGGGAAATTGTTTTATCCATTTTCTCACCCCGAAATCATCTTTTTAAATTCTTCTTCACTAATAATTTTCACTCCAACCTCCCTGGCTTTATCTAACTTGGAACCCGCTTTTTCTCCTGCAACAAGATAATCAAGCCTCGAAGAAATACTCGATGTAACCTCGCCTCCTCGGTCAGTAACCATCTGTTCTGCTTCCTTCCGGGTAACGGTGTCGAGGCTACCAGTAAAGGCAAATCTTTTTCCTGAAAACTCCTGGGAAAGAGCCTTTTTCTCCTGTTCAAACTTAAGCCCGGCTCTTTTTAGTTTTTCAATTAGTTTTTCATTTCCTTCCTCCCGGAAATAATCCGTTATTGAACTGGCGATTTTTGGGCCTACTTCTTCAATTTTTTCCAGTTCCTCTTGATTTGCTTTCTTTAGTTCTTCCAGGGAAGAAAACTCCCTTGCCAGAAGTCGAGCTGTAGTTGCCCCTACAAACCTTATTCCCAGGGCATTCAACACTCTCTCAAAAGGCCTTGTTTTGCTCTCGGAAATTGCCTTAATGACATTTTCTGCGGACTTTGCTCCCATCCTCTCGAGGTTTTCCAGGTCTTCTTTTTTAATATAATAAAGGTCTCCAGGGTCAGAAATCAAACCCTCGCTTATTAATTTATCTACCAGCTTTTCTCCCAGTCCATCAATATTCATTGCTCCCCGGGAAATAAAATGGAGTATTCCCTCCCGCAGCTGGGCAGGGCAACGCGCCTGATTTGTACAGCGCAAAATTGGGCTTCCCTCATCCCGGGCAACTCTTCCCCCGCAAACCGGACAATTTTCGGGCATTGAAAACTCTTTTTCATTACCCGTCCTTAGTTCTTTTAAGACTCTCACAACTTCTGGAATTACCTCCCCAGCCCTCTGAACCAAAACCTGATCTCCAATCCTCACATCTTTTCTTCGTATTTCCTCCTCATTGTGAAGAACTGCCCTTTTTACAATTGCTCCACCCACATTTACCGGTTTAAGATGGGCGGTAGGAGTAAGGGTTCCGGTCCTGCCAACAGTAACTTCAATTCTCTCAACTGAGGTAACCTCCTGCTGGGTAGCAAATTTAAAGGCAATTGCCCAGCGCGGGCTTTTTGCCGTTGCCCCAAGTTCCTCCCTTAAATCTAGTTGATCCACCTTTATAACAAGGCCATCAATTGAAAAAGGAAGGTCTTCCTTTTTTTGATATAGTTCTTCGCATTTCTCTAAAAGTTCTTCAATAGAATAGGCCAGGGCATAGTCGTTCACCCTGAATTTTTGTTTTTTCAAAAAGTTAAGGCCCTGGCTGTGAAGGGGAAAACGCCTACCTTCCCTTTCCTGGAGACCAAAAGCTGCAAAATCTAAGGGCCGGGAAGCAGCAATTCGAGGATCAAGCTGGCGGAGAGATCCTGCAGCTGCATTTCGGGGATTGGCAAATGTTTTTTCCCCCTGTTCTTCCCGGAGTTGGTTAAACCTACTGAAAGCATTTTTTGGCATATAAACCTCTCCCTGAATCTCAACATTTACTTTTTCGTTTAAAATAATTGGTATTGTTGTTATGGTTTTTAGGTTATGGGTAACATCTTCTCCTATAAAACCATCACCCCGGGTTGCTCCCCTGGTTAACCGCCCCTCTTCGTAAGTGAGAACAGCAGTTAAGCCATCAATTTTATATTCAATAATATAGTGGAATTCCTGAGAGCCCAAAAGATCCCTTACCCTGCGGTGGAATTCTCGAACTTCACCATCATTAAAGGCGTTGGACAGTCCCATAAGGGGAATTCTATGTTCAACTTTCTCAAGGAAAGGGGCGGGTTCAGCTCCAACTCTTTGGGTTGGTGATTCCGGAACTATTAGTTCTGGATTATCTTTTTCAAGTTGTTCAAGTTCCCTATACAAAGCATCATATTCTTCATCGCTTATTTCTGGTTGAGCCAAAACATAGTATTTATAATTGTGCTCTTCGATTACCCTCCGAAGGTTTTTAATTCTTTCCGCAACGTCTTTATGCAAAAACTCCGCCTCCCTTGCCGATTCTTTAATTACCAATAATTAATTGGTTTTCCCTTTCAAGTTCATATTTCTTCTGATATCCCAACAAATCCTTTGTTTCTTTTTAAACTCCCCAAAAAGAAAAAGGGCAGCCTGAGCTACCCTTATCATATTATCTCCAGCTTAACATATTCCACCAAAATCTCCCGGAGCCCCTGACCATCAAAAGCAAGGGTAAGTTTCAGGTCCTTTCCCTTACCTTCCTTTTTTACTATTCTTCCCACTCCCCACTTGGGGTGCCGGACTTTTTGTCCAGGGACAAATTTTTCCTCTCCCTGATTTAAAGAATCCTCTTCAGGTACTTCAGGATCCCAACCGTCAAGAAAATCATCCTTTTTTTCATTTTCTCCCTCTTCATCACAGGTTTCAGGAGGAATACACTGTAAAAATTGTGATGGGTCTCGTCCAACATTTGCCCCAAATATTTGTCTCCGCTGAGCCCAGGT